>NZ_DCEN01000005.1:19165-29965 GCF_002316955.1 Proteiniphilum sp. UBA1028 | reverse complement strand
AAGCTGTGCCGCATTGAAGGCCATCATCCCCTGCGACGCCAGGATGCGGTAGTCGAGTTCACCGTGGGTGATCATGATGGGGGTATCCCACTTATCCACAAAGCGGTGCGGCGAGTTGGCGAAGGTACGCTGTGCCGTGGCATTCGACTTGTCCCAGTAGGGGCCGCCCATGTCCCAGTTGGCAAACCACATCTCCTCGGTCTCCAGATACTGTGCTTCGAGGTTGAAGATACCGGCATGGGAGAGGAATGCCCGGAAACGGCCTTCGTGGTTGCCCGCGAGCCAATAGACCGAGAAGCCGCCGTAGCTGGCGCCGGTACATCCGAGGCGGTTCTCATCCACATAGGGTTCTTTGGCCAGCGTGTCGATGGCAGAAAGGTAATCTTTCATGTTCTGTCCGCCATAGTCGCCGCTAATCTGCTCAAGCCACTCCTGCCCGAAGCCGGGGAGGCCGCGGCGGTTGGGGGCGACCACGATATAGCCGTTGGCAGCCATCATCTGCAGGTTCCAGCGGTAGGACCAAAACTGGCTTACCATGCTCTGGGGGCCGCCCTGACAATAGAGCAGCGCGGGGTATTTCTTCGTCGGGTCGAAGTCGGGCGGATACACCACCCAGGTGAGCATCTGCTTCCCGTCGGTGGTCTCGATGCGTCGCTCTTCCACGTTGCCCATGCGGAGCTGGGAAAGAATCTCCTTGTTTTCGAACGAGAGCTCGGTAGCACTGCCGGTAGTGAAGTTTACCGCATAGATCTCGGTCGGCTGCGAGAGGGACTGGCGGGCGGCGATCAGGTTGCCGTTCCCAAGCGGTGCCACGGAGATATAGTCGTGATTCCCCTCGGTGAAGGGAAAGATCTGCCGGGTGGAAACATCGGCCACGCAGAGCTGGGTGGTTCCTTCCATGGGTGACACCAGGTAGAGGGTGTTGTTGTCGTTGCCCCACGTGAAGGAGTCGGTATTGTAGTCGAAACGCTCGGTGACATAGGTTTTCTGGCCGGTGGCGAGGTCCATCACGAAGAGGCGGTTCTTGTCGGACTCGTACCCGTCGCGTTCCATGCTCTGCCAGGCAAGCCGTGTGCCGTCGGGCGAAAACTGCGGGTTGGTATCGTAGCCAGGCATGCCCTCGGTCAGGTTTCGGGTTTCTCCGCTCGCCAGGTCATAGAGGTAGATGTCGGAGTTGGTGGAGAGGCTGTAGGCTTTGCCTGTCTTCTTGCGGCAGGTGTAGGCGATAGACTTGCTATCGGGGCTCCAGGCCAGCTGTTCCATGCCGCCAAAAGGGGCCATGGGCGACTCGTAGGGTTCGCCCTCGAGCAGGTCCTTGATGTTGGTTAGCTTGTTGCCAACAAGATTGGCTACGAAGGGGTGTGGTACGCTCTCTACCCAGTGATCCCAGTGCTTGTACATGAGGTCGTCGACCACGCGCCCCGAAGCCCCGGAAAGGTCGGAGTAGCGGTCGCCGGACGTGACGACTGTCTTCACCTGCCGGACGAAGAGCACCCTGGTGCCATCGGGCGAGTAGGCAAATCCGTCGATATTCTCCTCCAGGTGCGAAACCTGCGTCATTCCTCCCCCATCGGGGTTGATGGTCCATATCTGAGAGGTGCCTGTCTCGTTGCTCAGGAAAGCGATCTTCTTTCCGCCTTCGATCCACTGGGGGTTGCTCTCCTGCGTGTTGGTGATGGTGAGCTGTTTCTTTCCGGAGCCGTCACTCTTCATAATGAATAGCTCGCTGTTGGTTTTATTGCGCGGGATGCTCACGTAGGTGACGGGATAAAGGAGGTGGGTTTTGTCGGGCGATACCACCGGCGTTCCCACCCTGCCAAAACCATAGAGTACCTCGGGCGTCATGATGCCGTTTTCGATGGTTGGGGCAGCTTTGCCGATGATCCCGGCCTCTTTGCCCTGCTTCCGGCTCCCGCCCTTTTGTCCTGCCTCACCACAAGCCAGCAGGCTACCGGCAATTGCAATTGTCATAAACAGTGTTTTATATTGCATGTTTGTAAATTGATATGTTATTTCGTTTCGCAGTTTCGAGGGTGACCGCTAACCATCGATTACTCCGTCCTTCATATGGATGATCCGGTCGGTGAGCGACGCCAGATGCTCGTCGTGCGTGACAATGACAAAGGTCTGGTTGAGCTTGTCGCGCAACTCGAAGAAGAGCTTGTGCAGCTCCTCCTTGTTGTCGGAGTCGAGGCTGCCGGACGGCTCGTCGGCAAACACTACGAGGGGGTCGTTAATCAGCGCCCGGGCTACCGCCACGCGCTGCTTCTCGCCTCCCGAAAGCTCGTTGGGCTTATGGCCGGCACGTTCGGCGAGGCCCATCATCTGCAGCAGCTCGCGCGCTCTTTCTTCGGCCCCGGCATATTTCACGTTGCCGATGAGGGCAGGGATCATCACGTTCTCCAACGCCGTGAACTCGGGCAGCAGCTGGTGAAACTGAAAGACAAAACCGATGTTCTTATTCCGGAAATCGGACAGCTTCTTCTCGCTCAAGGTGTTCAACACCTGTCCGTTGATGGTAACCTTGCCCGAGTCGCCCTTTTCCAGTGTTCCCATGATCATGAGCAGCGTGGTCTTGCCTGCGCCGCTGGGCCCCACAATGGAGACAATCTCTCCCTTCTCCACCTCCAGGTCGATGCCTTTCAGCACCTGAAGGGAGCCGAAGCTCTTTGTAATATTCTCTGCTTTAATCATCTGTTTCTCCTGTCGGCATGTTTACGCAAAAGGGAATGACATCACCGGCCCGGCAACGCTTCCCATGCAGCCCCGATTGACTCCTCCTCTAACATTGTCTGTCAAAGGCTTTCATTGTCTGTGCAAAGCTGTCGTCTCGTTCCTGCATGATATGCAATATACGAAGATAGGCAAAATTGCTAATTTTACGGGGTTTTGATGTTATCTTAGCATTAAATATTTAAAGATTATTAACAGGTCTCTTTCGGCAAAACTGGACCGCCGCCCGTTATAAGCGGAGAGAAACTCCAAAAATCACAGAGTATGGATGAATTGAGCAAGATGCGGCAGGAGTACGACGCCGGCATCCTGGATGAGCAGCTGATGCCCGGGGACCCGCTGGAGACTTTCACCGAGTGGATGTATGAAGCGGTGGCCTTCGGGATAAAGGAACCCAATGCCATGACGGTGGCCACGGCAACGGCCGGCGGAAGACCTTCGGCACGGGTGGTGCTGCTGAAGGAGGTGAGCCGGGAAGGATTCGTCTTCTTCACCAACTACCTGAGCCGCAAAGGGAGGGAGCTGACGAGCAACCCCTACGCGGCGGTGGTGTTCGACTGGCACGACATGGCCCGGCAGGTGCGGGTGGAAGGCCGCGTGGAAAGGCTGCCGCCGGAGGCGTCGGATGCCTACTTCGACGAGCGGCCCGGGAATGCAAAGATCGGGGCATGGGCATCGCCCCAGAGCCAGATCATCAAAGACCGCGCCGAGATTGAGCGCATCCGGGAGGAGACGGCACAGCGGTTTGAAAACACAAAGGTGCACCGTCCTCCCCATTGGGGCGGATTCCTGATCAGGCCCTCCGTGATGGAGTTCTGGCAGGGACGGCCGGACAGGCTGCACGACCGCGTTGTCTATTACAAAACGGAAGAGGGATGGAGCAAGCATCGCCTTGCTCCCTGAGCGGTGTCAAATGATCTTGTTTTTGGGCACCGTGGCCACAAATTCTTTCAGATAAAAAGGTTCAAAGTAGGCGCTGTCTACGAAACGGCCGGCAGCAAAAGCCTCCTCCGCCAGCGGGATCATGCCCGATGCCAGCGGATGCACCTCGTCGGCGAACAGTGCGTGGGGATGGTTTAGGTGTATCTTGCATTTTTCCGCGCCATTGCCGAAGAAAAGCACCTTGTTCGCGGCAAGGAGCTCGGCATAACTCCCCTCCTCCACAATGTCGGCAGCGGTCTTGCGTACCGTGTGCAACGAACGGTCGTAGAAGGTGGCATACACCTCCATGCGGCGGGCGTCGATCATGGGACAAAGGAGCGTACCCTCTTCGGCCTGCTCCCGCATCATGGAGGCCATGATGAGCGGCGTGGGCAACGCGATGAGGGGGATATTCAAGCCGTAGCTGAGTCCCTTCGCTTCGGATACGCCGATACGCAGTCCCGTGTAGGAGCCGGGGCCACTGCTGACGGCTATGGCGTGGGGTGTGAGGTTTTGCCCGCGGACAAAGGCCATGATCTCGTGAACAAAGAGCCCCAGCAGGGAGGCGTGCGACTGGCCCCGGTAATCTTCGCGGGCGACAAGCAGTTCGCCGTCGCGCGCGAGAGCGCAGGAGCAGACGGACGTAGCTGTTTCAATTGAAAGAATGACGGACATACAACGAGGTGAAAATTTGAGCGGGTAAAGGTAGCAAAAAAATGGCTGCTCCGGGCGGAGCAGGGCAAAAAAAAACTGCATCGCGGGGATGCAGTTTTTCCTTTTTCGAAATTCTCCGATAATCAATACCTGTTTCTGTCACGGTTGCCGTAACCACCACGGTTATTGCTCCGGGGTGCACGTTCGCCTTCGGCGCGCGGACGAGCTACAGATACGGAAAGTGTACGTCCGTCGTATTCTGCATCGTTGAGTTCTTCAATGGCACGCTGTCCTTCTTCGTCGTTGGACATTTCTACAAAGCCGTATCCTTTGGAACGACGGCTTTCACGGTCGGTAATGATTTTTGCTGAGGATACTTCACCATACTCCTCAAACAGTTCTTTTAAATCGGCATCGGTAATCTGATAACTTAAGCCAGCTACAAAAATGTTCATGTAAAATAATTAAAATAAAAAAATAAGTAAATTCTGCAGAAGTTCTTCAATAAGAGGAGTTAGGCAATAACTTGACGAACGTGAAGTAACTAAATAACGGCCTACTATAAAATACTTTTGCGGGACAAAGATAGACATAAATTAATTGTCACAAAATATTTTACAGGAAAATCGCAGAAAAATAACAAAAAAAGGGGAAAATATCCCTTTTCCCCTCACTTTCAACGGATAAAAAGCTCTCTGCGATTGATTTCCGGTGTGGCTTTTTTATTCAATCCCGCTCCGTTTGAGCAACGCCTCCACGGAAGCTTCCCGGCCGCGGAAGCGCTTATAGAGCTCCATGGGCTCCTCGGTGTTGCCCCGCTCGAGGATGTTGCGCCGGAATGAATTGGCAGTGGCCTTGTCGAAGATGCCCTTCTCCCTGAACAGCGAAAAGGCGTCGGCATCCATCACCTCTGCCCACTTGTAACTGTAGTAGCCGGCCGCATAACCGCCGGAGAAGATGTGTCCGAAGGAGGTGGACATGCAGGCGCCAGGCACCACTGGCAGCAGCTGCACGCGTGCCATGGCCTCCTGCTCAAAGGTACGCACATCACCCTGGAAAGGCTTCGTGAGCGAGTGCCAGGCCATATCGAGGTATCCAAAGGAGAGCTGACGCAGCGTGAGGTAGCCCACGTTGTAGTTGGAGGCGTCGATGATCTTCTGGAGCAGTGAGTCGGGCATCTTCTCGCCGGTCTCGTGGTGGAAGGCAAAGCGGTCGAGGTACTCCTTCTCGGTGAGCCAGTTCTCCATAATGTGGGAGGGCAGCTCCACAAAGTCGCGGTAGACCGACGTGCCGGAGAGGGTTTCGTAGGTGCTGCGCGACAGCATGCCGTGCAGGGCGTGCCCGAACTCGTGGAGGAAGGTCTCCACCTCGTCGAAGGTGAGCAGCGCCGGCTTGCTTTCGGTGGGGCGGGTAAAGTTCATCACGATGGTGATGTGGGGACGGCTGTCGACACCTTCTTTTATATACTGGTTCTTGAAGGAGGACATCCATGCGCCGGAGCGTTTGCCGTCGCGCGGGTGGAAGTCGGTATACAACACGGACAGAAAGTCGCCATTCTCATCGAGCACGTCGAACGCCTCCACCTCGGGGTGGTAGACCTCGATTTCGGGGTTGGGCACAAACTGCAGCCCGTAGAGCTCCGTAGCCAGTCCGAAGACACCCTTCTTTACATTCTCCAGCTCAAAGTAGGGACGGGTCATCTCGTCGTTCACCCCGAAGCGGCTGTCCTTCAGCTTGTCGGCGTAGAAGCTCCAGTCCCAGGGTTGAATTTCGAGGGGCTGGCCCTCTACCTCCGAAGCATAGGTGGCGACGGCGGCCACCTCTTCGCGGGCCACGTCGCCAAAGGCATCCGCCAGCCGGTTGAGCAGGCCGAACACCCCTTCGGCATTCTTCGCCATGCGGTTCTTCAGCACGTAGTCGGAGTAGCTCTTGTAGCCCAGCAGGTTGGCGATCTCCAGGCGCAGGTTGACGATCTTCTGCACGAGCTCCCGGTTGTCGTATTCGCCCCCCTTCACTCCCTTGGTGTTGTAGGCCATGTAGAGCTTCTCGCGCAGGGGACGCCGCGTAGAATATTTCATGAAGCCGATGTAGCTGGGTGCAGAGAGGTCGATCAGCCACCCTTCCCTGTCCTTGGCTTTTGCCTTGGCTGCCGCAGCATCGACCACACTTTCAGGCAGTCCCGCCAGGTCATCCTCACGGGTGAGCAGCATCTCGTAGGCGTTGGTCTCGCGCAGGTTGTTCTGCCCAAAGTTGAGGGTTGCCATGCTCAGCTCCGTGGAGAGGATACGATACTTCTCCTTTCCTTCGGGCGAGAGGGTGGCCCCGCTATTTTCGAATCCTTCGAAGTACTTCTCCGTGAGGCGTATCTGCTCAGGGGTGAGCCCCGTAGTGTGGCGGGCATCGTAGACCGCCTTCACCCGCTTGAAGAGATCTTCGTTCAGGTTGATGTTGTTGCTGTGTTCCGACAGCTTCGGGCTGAGCCGTTGCGAGATATCCATCATTTCGTCGCTGCTCTCGGAGCTGAGCAGGTTGAAGAAGACGCTGCTCACGCGGTTCAGCATTTCGCCGGAGTACTCCATCGCCTCAATGGTGTTGGCAAAGGTGGGCGCATCGGGGTTGGCAGCGATCCGGCCTATCTCGGCCTGGTGTTCCGCCATCGCCTTTTCGAAGGCCGGTTCGTAGTGGGTAATTTTTATCTCGTTGAAGGGTGCCGTGCCATGTGGCGTATCAAACGGCCGAAAGAAAGGATTCTCCTGCGCCGTTGCTATTGTCATCATCATCACAGAAAATAATGTTATAAAAGTTTTCTTCATAAAATTTTCTTTACATTTGCAGGAAACATAGTAAGAACAAAGATACATCTTTTTTAGAAATCAGCGGGTAGCGGCGAAGAAAATGGCGGCTCTGACAGCAAAGGGTAACGACCTGCATGCCCGGCCCCGCGGGATGAGTTCCAAAACACTTAAATTGAACGATATGACTACTTCCGAAATGAACGAAGAGAAAACCCCAAAAGCCACTTCTGCAAAGGCCAAACAAAACGGGACAACCAAGCGACGCAAAAACAATGCAGCGGGAGCCAAGAAAAACTTTATCCTCGACACCAACGTGATCCTGCACGATTACAACTGCCTGGACAACTTCGAGGAGAACGACATCTACATCCCCTTTGTGGTGCTGGAGGAACTGGATAAGTTCAAGAAGGGCAGTGACCAGATCAACTTCAACGCGCGCGCCTTTGTGCGGGAACTGGACCTGATCACCGACGACGACCTCTTCACCCACGGGGCCGACCTGGGCGTGGGCAAGGGAAAACTATACATCGTGAACGGATCGCGCGACAACAAACGCATCAACGATGCCTTTCCGGAAAAGATACCCGACAACCGCATCCTGACGGTGGTGGCCGACGTGGCGGAGAAGCAGCCGGAGACGAAGACCATCCTCGTTTCGAAAGACATCAACCTGCGCATGAAAGCCCGTTCGCTGGGGATGATGGCGGAGGACTATATCAACGACAAGGTGACCAACATCGACATATTCGACCAGGGCGAAGTGGTGATTGAAGGGGTGAGCCCGGAGATTATCGACAAGATCTACGCCCAACCGGCAGGTGTGGACGCGGAGGAGATCTCCTTCGAGACACAACCCGAACCCAACCAGTGCTTTATCATGAAGAGCGAACGAAACAGTGTGCTGGCACGCTATAACCCGTTCACGCAGAAAGTGAAGAGGGTGGACAAGGAGAGCAGCTTCGGCATACAGCCACGCAATGCGGAGCAGGCTTTCGCCCTTGAGGTGCTGAACGACCCGGAGGTGAAGCTGGTGGGGCTCACCGGCAAGGCGGGCACGGGAAAGACGCTGCTGGCACTGGCATCGGCACTCAGGCAGAACAAGGTATACAGCCAGATACTGCTGGCAAGGCCCATCGTGTCGCTTTCGAACAAGGATCTCGGCTACCTGCCGGGGGACGAAAAGCAAAAGATTGCCCCCTACATGCAGCCGCTCTTCGACAACCTGAACGTGATCAAACAGCACCTGGGACAAAACAGCTCGGAGCTACGGACCATTGAGGAGATGCAGAAATCGGGACAGCTGGAGATTGAGGCGCTGGCGTTCATCCGCGGACGAAGCCTCACGGAGACCTACTGCATCATCGACGAAGCACAGAACCTTACACCGCACGAGGTGAAGACCATCATCACCCGCGCCGGGGAAAACACCAAGATGGTGTTCACAGGCGACCTGCAACAGATTGACTCGCCCTATCTCGACATGCAGTCGAACGGGCTGGCCTACATGATCGACAAGATGCGGGGACAACAAATCTTCGGCCACGTGAACCTCGTGAAGGGCGAACGTAGCGAGCTCTCGGAGCTGGCAAGCAACTTGTTGTAAGGTTGTTCGTTTTTTTATTAACTTTGCATCCCAATATTTAAATAAGACGATGCAGAAACCTACAATGCAGAAACAAACGATACAGAAACCCTCAATACCAAAAGGTACGCGCGACTTCTCTCCCGCGGAGATGGCCAGGCGCAACTATATTTTTGACACCATCAGGGAGGTGTACCGCCTCTACGGATTCCGGCAGATTGAGACGCCGGCAATGGAAAACCTCTCTACCCTGATGGGAAAATATGGCGAGGAGGGGGACAAGCTACTGTTTAAAATACTGAATTCGGGCGACTTCCTCTCCTCCATGAGCGGCGACGACATTGCCGAAGGCAACTCCGTGAAGACGGCGAACAAGATCTCGGAGAAGGGGCTGCGCTACGACCTCACCGTGCCCTTTGCGCGGTACGTGGTGATGCACCGCAACGAAATAACCTTCCCCTTCCGGCGTTTTCAGGTTCAGCCTGTATGGCGCGCGGATCGCCCGCAAAAGGGGCGTTACCGCGAGTTTTTTCAGTGTGATGCCGATATTGTGGGATCCGACTCGCTGCTGAACGAGGTGGAGCTGGTGCAGATCATGGACGAGGTATTCACCCGCCTGGGCATACGGGTGCAGGTGAAGCTGAACAACCGCAAGATCCTCTCGGGCATTGCGGAGATTATCGGCGAGGCGGAGAAGATCACCGACATCACCGTGGCCATCGACAAGCTGGACAAGATAGGGCTGAAGCAGGTGAACGAGGAGCTGGCCGCAAAAGGAATCAGCCGGGAGGCCATCGGCAGGCTGCAGCCTATCCTGCAGCTGAGCGGGACGACGGACGAAAAGCTCGCACAACTGAGGGAGGTGCTCGCAGGATCGGAAACGGGACTGAAAGGGGTGGACGAAATGGCGTACATCTTTGATAAGGCCGCCATGCTCGGCCTGAACAACGAGGTGATCCTCGACCTGACGCTGGCCCGCGGACTCAACTACTATACGGGCGCCATCATCGAGGTGAAGGCACTGGATGTGGAGATTGGCAGCATCACCGGCGGCGGGCGGTACGACAACCTGACGGGCATCTTCGGGCTGCCCGGCGTATCGGGCGTGGGCATCTCGTTCGGGGCGGACCGGATCTACGATGTGCTGAATCAGCTGAATCTCTTTCCGGAGAGCTTTGCACAGGATACCGACCTGCTCTTTGTGAACTTCGGCGAGAAGGAGGCGGACTACCTGCTGCCCGTGGTCACGCAACTGCGTCGCGCAGGCATCAGCTGCGAACTCTATCCGGAGGCGGCAAAGATGAAGAAACAACTCTCCTATGCCGACAGCAACCACATTCCCTACGTGGCAATGGTGGGGGAAAATGAGATGAAGGAGGGCACGATCACGCTGAAAAACATGTTGTCGGGCGACCAGAAGAGTCTCTCCCTGAATGAGGTGAAGGAGGAAATCGGCAAAAAGGCGATTGCCTGAGGTGTCGCAAACGAAACACGATCACCGTAGAGGCCGACGAAAAGAGAGCGGAACAGCGATTGCATATAAACAAAAAACTCCGGAAGTTCCGGAGTTTTTTTATATCAGTTAACGGATGATCTTTACATCCACGGCATTTATTCCCTTGAGACCGCGCTCCAGCCGGAAGGTGACCATGTGGTCCTCCTGAATGCCCGGCTCGGCATTGCTTTTATGAAAAAAGAATTTGTTGACGCTGTCTTTCTCCTTGATGAAGCCAAAGCCACGGCTTTCGTCGTAAAAGTCGACCCGTCCTGTGGGATCTCCCACCTCTTCGGTGACTTCCTTGCGGGGTACCGACACCTCAATATCCTCCAGTTCTATCTCTTCCGCTTTCGTGGGCATGGGCGGCTCATCCACGATGACGCCATTAGCATCCACATAGGCAATCATGTCCTCAAAGGAACTGACACCCTGCTGCTTGCGCTCTTCCCTGCGCAGCATCTTCTCTTTTTTCTTCTGTTTTTTGTTTTTTTCGACCTCTTTTTTGTGAAAGGAATTTGATTTTGCCATTTCTGTTTTTTAATTGTTTTGTATTTTATTGTTTGAACGTTTCGATGTTTCGACGTTTAATGTTTCGACGTTTCAACGTTTAATGTTTC
>NZ_DCEN01000005.1:15458-18976 GCF_002316955.1 Proteiniphilum sp. UBA1028 | reverse complement strand
GTTTCGACGTTTAATGTTTCGACGTTGCGAAACTTCAATTCGCTTCCCGGAGTATCCGGCCGGTGAGCTTCTGGATATCCTTCAGCAACGGCTGCTCGTCCGTGGCACAGAACGTGAGTGCCGTACCGCTGTTGCCGGCCCTGCCGGTACGCCCGATACGGTGAACATAGGTCTCCGGCACATCGGGCAGATCGTAGTTGATCACCATATCCAACTGATCGATATCGATACCACGAGCAGCAATATCGGTGGCAATCAGCACCCTTGTTTCGTGCGACTTAAAGTTGGCGAGCGCCCGCTGGCGGGCATTCTGCGACTTGTTGCCGTGTATTGCCTCACTGCCAATCCCGGCCCTGGTGAGTATCCGGGCAATCTTGTCGGCACCGTGTTTTGTGCGCGAGAAGACGAGCACCGACTTGCGTTTGTCCTTCTTCAGAAGGTCGATCAGCAGATCTTTCTTCTCGGGCTTCTCCACAAAATAGATATATTGCTCAATGGTGTCGACCACCGAAGAGGTGGGGTTGACCTCTACCTTCACCGGCTTGTGCAGGATGGAGCGCGAAAGCGACGCAATGGATACAGGCATGGTTGCCGAGAAGAAGAGCGTTTGCTTCTCTCTGGGCAACAGCGGCAGCAGTCGCTTGATGTCGTGAATGAATCCCATATCGAGCATTCTGTCGGCTTCGTCGAGCACGAAATGGCGGATAGCATGAAGGCTCACATAGCGTTGGTTGATCAGGTCTAGCAGACGGCCTGGCGTCGCCACCAGGATGTCTACGCCGTTCTTCAGCGTATTCACCTGTGCATGTTGCTTCACCCCGCCAAAAATCACGGCGTGACGGATGCCCGTGTAGGTTGTGTACTCCCGCAGGCTGTCGTCGATCTGGATGGCCAGCTCACGGGTGGGCGTGAGAATCAATGCTTTGATCTCTCTTCTTTTTCCATGGCTCTTATCCTGATATAACTGCTGAATGATGGGGAGTGCGAAGGCAGCCGTCTTGCCGGTGCCGGTTTGTGCCAGTCCCAGGACATCGCGGTTTTGCAGTGCCGGGAGAATGGCTTGTTCCTGTATGGGGGTGGGTGTGGTGTATCCTTTTTCTTCGAGAGCCTTCAATATGGGCTCAATAATTCCTAATTCTTTAAATGTCATCTAATTAATTTATACTACACCTCGCCGGCGTAGTGGCTGTTGATAAAATTTTCTCGTGTCCCTTCCGTAGAGGAGAGGGAATGAAGTTAACAAATGGTGAGGGGAGAACTGTTATGAGTAGAACCAACGCACTAGATGTTACCGGCTACAAAGTTAAGCATTATTTTTCGTTTTTCCTACACATAACCAATATATAAGGATTTACGGACAGGATGACCTGCCACTTATTCCCAAATAGCAACAGTTGGAGCTTCAATACCGAATTCGGAGAGCTCAATATGGGGGGGGACCGAAATTTATTTTCATAGTCTCCCAAAAAGCGTTTTCTTTGCATGCATAAAAACTGGAAGAAATGGTTTCTATCGAAAATATCACCGTCGAATTCGGGGGATTCACCCTGCTCGACCGGATATCGTTCGTACTGAATAAAAATGAACGGGTGGCGCTGGTGGGCAAGAACGGAGCAGGGAAATCGACACTGCTCAAGATCATGGCCGGCCTGCAGCAACCCACACACGGCAATGTATCTTATCCCAAGGAACTTTCCGTGGGCTACCTGCCGCAGCAGATGAAGCTAAGCAACCATGGCACGGTGAAGGAAGAGGCCTCCCGGGCTTTCGAACACCTGCAGAAGATGGAACGGGAGCTGGAGGAGCTGCACAGGGAGATGGCGGAGCGGACCGACTATGAGTCGGAGGCCTATCATCGCATCATTGAGCGTGCGACGGACCTGCAGGAGCTGTTGCAGATGTCGGGCATCCACAACTTCGAGGCGGAGGTGGAGAAGACACTGCTGGGGCTGGGCTTTCTGCGGAGCGACTTCGACCGCCCCACGCGTGAGTTCAGCGGCGGCTGGCGCATGCGCATTGAATTGGCAAAGATCCTGCTGCAGGCTCCCGATGTGCTGCTGCTGGACGAGCCGACGAACCACCTCGACATTGAATCGATCCAATGGCTGGAGAACTTCCTGGCCACGCATGCCAACGCGGTGATGCTGGTATCGCACGACCGTGCCTTCCTCGATACGGTCACAAACCGCACCATCGAGGTGCTGCTGGGCAACATCCACGATTACAAGGTGAACTACACCAGATACGTGGAACTGCGCAAGGAGCGCCGCGAACAGCAACTCAGGGCCTACGAGAATCAGCAGAAGCAGATAAAGGATACGGAAGATTTCATTGAACGGTTCCGGTACAAGGCGACCAAGTCGAACCAGGTGCAGTCGCGCATCAAGCAGCTGGAGAAGATTGATCGCATTGAGGTGGACGAGGTGGATAACTCGCGCCTCAACCTGAAGTTTCCGCCGGCGCCGCGCTCGGGCTCTTACCCGGTGATCATGGAGGATGTGGAGAAACGATATGGCGACCATCTTGTTTTCGACAAGGTGACGCTCACCATTGGGCGCGGCGAGAAGATCGCCTTTGTGGGGAAGAACGGCGAAGGGAAGTCGACGCTGGTGAAGTGCATCATGCAGGAGATTGAGCACGGCGGCAGGCTGACGCTGGGCCACAACGTGAAGATAGGCTACTTTGCTCAGAACCAGGCGCAGCTGCTGGACGAAAACCTGTCGGTCTTCGAGACGATCGACGAGGTGGCAGTGGGTGATATCCGTACGAAGATACGGGATATCCTGGGCGCATTCATGTTCGGCGGCGAGGCGTCGGAGAAGAAGGTGAAGGTGCTCTCGGGGGGCGAACGGAGCCGACTGGCAATGATCCGTCTGCTGCTGGAGCCGGTGAACCTGCTGATCCTGGACGAGCCGACCAACCACCTCGACCTGGCATCGAAGGATGTGCTGAAAAAGGCGATCCGCGAGTTCGACGGCACGGCGATCATCGTATCGCACGACCGTGACTTCCTCGACGGGCTGGTAAACAAGGTGTATGAGTTTGGCGGCGGCAGGGTGACGGAACATATTGGTGGCATCTACGACTACCTGGCGACAAAGAAGCTGGACAACCTGCAGCAGCTGGAGCTTTCAAAGTCGCCGGCAGCGGCAAGGGATGCGGCAGCCCCGCCGAAGAAAGAAGAGAAGGAGGTGAGCAGTCAGGGTGCAGCACAAGACCGGCCCGCGGCAAACAAGCTTTCCTATCAGGAGCAGAAGGAGTTGAACCGGCAGCAGCGGAGACTGGAAAAACAGGTGGAGGAGGCAGAAGATCAGATTGAAGCACTCGAAACAACGATTGCCGGACTGGAGCAGGAACTGGCTACACCGGAAGGTGCTTCGAACGTGGAGATGCTGCAAAACTACCTGAACACCAAAGCAAAACTGGACCGGATCATGAACAATTGGGAAAAGCTGACGTTAGAACTGGAGAGGTTTCGAGGTTTGAAAGTTTAACGTTTCAAGGTTTCAAGGTTTCAA
>NZ_DCEN01000005.1:14669-15241 GCF_002316955.1 Proteiniphilum sp. UBA1028 | reverse complement strand
TCAAGGTTCAATGTTTAAGGGTTTCGGGGTTTAAACGTTTGAACGTTTCGGGGTTCTTTTTAACTGAGTTGGAGGATATAAAACCAATTAAGCGATTAACAATGTCGACAATTACAAATTTTGAGGATTTAGATATTTGGAAGGAAGCCCGTGAATTATGCAAAGACGTTCGGGATCTTATCTATAAAAACGATCAGTTCTCGAAAGATTTTGCATTGAGAGATCAATTAAACCGGTCCGTTGGTTCTGTTATGGATAATATCGCAGAAGGATTCGGGAGAGGAGGGAACAAAGAGTTTATGAACTTCCTTTCCTACTCAATGGGGTCTTGCTTTGAAGCCAAATCACAAATATACCGGGCCTTCGATTTTCAATACATCACTCCAACAGAAAAAGATAGCATGATAAAAAAAATAGAAATATTAAGTTTTAAGATAGTTGCTTTCATGAAATATCTAAGAAGCTCAAACATCAGAGGCCCCAAATACAAAACTCATAATCCGGATAAATAATGAACTGAGAGGTTTCGCCACATTCAACTATTTTTGGCTCAAACATTGAAACATCGAAAC
>NZ_DCEN01000005.1:10481-14460 GCF_002316955.1 Proteiniphilum sp. UBA1028 | reverse complement strand
AAACATCGAAACATAAAAACATAACCATGGGGATTATTAGCAAATTCATACTCAACAAAATCATGGGATGGAAGGTGGTGAACACGTTTCCCGTAGTACCGAAATGCGTACTGGCCGTAGCACCACACACCAGCAACTGGGATTTTGTAACGGGCAAGCTGGCCTACTCTACCCTGGGACGACAGGCCAACTTCCTGATCAAGAAGGAATGGTTTTTCTTTCCTTTCAACATCTTCTTTAAAAGCATCGGCGGAATACCGGTGGAGAGGGGGAAAAGCGGTTCGTTGACCGAAATACTGGCGAAGGAGTTTCAAAAAAGGGAGTGGATGCACCTCGGCATCACCCCGGAGGGTACACGCAAGCCGGTGAAGGAATGGAAAAAAGGATTTTATTTTATTGCTCTGAAGGCGCAAGTGCCCATTCTGCTCATCGGACTCGATTACGGCAGGAAGGAGGCACGGGTGCTGGAGATGTTTTATCCTACAGGGGACTACAAGAGCGACATCGTGAAAATAAAATCATACTACAAGGATGTGCAGCCAAAGAAACCGGAGAATTTTATTCTGTGAACTCGAGCGACAGCTGAACACCTTCCTCGGGCAGTGACGCATGGGCGCCATCGGCATTCTTGAGCGTGAGGCCCATGAGGCGGATCTTTTGTTCATGAAAGTCGTCCACCTGCAGCAGCAGCTCCTTGCCAATATCGAACAGTTCTGCCTGCGTCCGTATATAATGCCCCACGGTGCGGCTGCGGGTGATCACCGTAAAGTCGGCATACTTGATCTTTAGCGTGAGCGTACGTGCCAGGAACTTCTTCTTGTCGGCACGGCGGTATACCTCCAGCGACAGCTGGTAGAGTGCCGCCAGGATATCGACCATCTCTGTCAGGTCTTCGGCAAAAGTTTCCTCGGCTCCGAGGGACTTGCGCACACGCTCCGACTCTACCTCACGGTCATCGATGCCTCTCGCAAAGTGATAATAGGCGATCCCGGCCTTGCCGAACTCACGCACCAGGTCGACCTCGGACCACTTCTTCAGGTCGGCTCCCGTGCGGATACCGAGCTCTTCCATCCGCGCCGCCGTCACCTTCCCCACACCAAAGAACTTGCCGACAGGCAATTTCTCCACGAACGCTTCCGCCTCAGCCGGTTCAATCACAAAGAGCCCATCCGGTTTCTTGTAGTCGGAGGCAATCTTTGCCAGAAATTTATTGTAGGACACGCCCGCCGAGGCGGTGAGCCGGGTACGGCTCAGTATCTTTTGCTTGATTTCTTTGGCGATGAGCGTGGCAGAACGGTTCCCCTTATGGTTGACGGTGACGTCGAGAAACGCTTCGTCGAGCGACAGCGGCTCCACCATGTCGGTATACTCGAGGAAGATCTGCATGATCTGGTTGGATACATTGCGGTAGTGATCGAAACGCGGCATGACAAAGATGAGATGGGGACATTTGCGCAGCGCCGTGACCGACGGCATGGCGGAGTGAATTCCATAGCGGCGGGCCTCGTAGCTGGCCGCCGCCACCACACCTCTCTTCTCGCCATAGCCCACAGCAACCGGCTTGCCGCGATATTCGGGATTGTCGCGCTGCTCAATGGAGGCGTAGAACGCGTCCATATCTACATGGATGATCTTCCGGTTCATAAGGACAAATATAGCTGCAATTTGTTACACATCAAAAGGAAAAGGCAGCTTATTGGCTCTTCCTGTCGATGAGTGCTCATGACGGTTTCTCCGGAAATAACATCTCCCACACTTCGGAAGGCGGGAAAGCGGGAAATCAGCCCAGCAAAACCCTGAACGCCTCGTACACCAGGAAGGCGGGCCAGACAATTGCCTTCAGGACTCCCAGCACGCCCATCCAAAAGGTGGAGGCAGTGGAGATGAACCAGACTGCTGCACCGATCACTCCCAAACCGTAGACGGCATCACCAGCATGTCCGCCGGAGCTGCTTTTTTGTGTTTTCTCGCACATAATTTCAATTATTTAAAGTAAAGATATCCAACCCGGCATGCATCACGCCATGCATGATACAAATGTAATAAAATTGCATCAGAAGAATCAAGGAATCGTAAAAAAACTGCATACCTCGTAAAGAAATTTGAAAATATCACTATCTTTGTCATTACTAATAAGTTTGGATGTTTAAAAACAGCAGACATCATGAACGACGAAAACAATTCGATACACGATTTCGACTTCAACCTGATCTGCGAATATTTCTCCCACGTAGAACGTCAGGGACCCGGTAGTCCCGAAGTAACGCTGAAGGCACTCAGCTTCACAGAGCCGCTCACCGACAAGGCGCGCATTGCCGATGTGGGCTGCGGCACGGGCGGACAGACCATGACACTGGCACAGCACTGTCCCGGGCAGATCACCGGCATCGACCTCTTCCCGTACTTCATCGATCTCTTTAACCGAAATGCGGTAAAGCACAGCCTGCAGCACCGCGTGAAAGGAATCCGGGGCGACATGGCTGCACTTCCTTTCGGGGAGGAGGAGCTGGACCTGATCTGGTCGGAGGGATCCATCTACAACGTCGGCTTTGAGCGGGGCATCAATGAGTGGCGGAAACTGCTGAAGAGAGGTGGATATATTGCCGTCTCGGAGGCTTCCTGGTTTACGATGGAGCGTCCCGCAGAGATTCACGACTTCTGGGTGGATGCCTATCCGGAGATCGACACCGTCTCCCACAAGGTGGCTCAGATGGAGAAGGCGGGGTATGTGCCCGTGGCGACGTTTATCCTGCCGGAGGAGTGCTGGACCGATCACTTCTATGCTCCACAGGAAGCGGTGCAGGAGATCTTCCTGCATCAGCATGCGGGCAACCCCATGGCGGAGAAGCTGGTCCGGGAACAGCGTCGCGAGAAGGCGTTATACGACATGTACAAGGAGTATTACGGCTACGTCTTTTATATCGGGAAAAAGATTTGATAGTATGGAAGCACGAATGCAATTGAGAGATCCGGCCATCATCCCCTCGGAGAAGGTATTGAGCGAGGCGCTGGGCGATCAGGCCTACAGCGCACTGGCATTGTTTTTCGAAACGATTGCAAGCCCGGAGTACGGGCTGAACAACGAATGGAGGTATTACAACGACGGGAAAGCGTGGCTTTGCAAGGTTACGCAAAAGAAAAAAACGATTCTCTGGCTCTCTGTCTGGGAAGGATTCTTCAAAACCAGTTTCTATTTCATGGAGAAACATCTCGAAGCTATCGCCGCACTGAACATTTCGGAAAGCAAAAAAAATGAGTTTGCCTCGATGAAGCCAATCGGAAAATTAATTCCCTTGTGGTTTGACATCGGCAAACAGGAACAGCTCGGCGAGCTGCTGGCCGTGGTCGGTTTTAAAATGAGCCTGAAGTAATTGCCAGGATAGCGAAGAAACGGTCATTGCAGAAAGCTTCTCTACGATCCGGCAGTTGTTTGATGGTAATGCATCACAAATAAACATACGTAATTATGAACACACCCATTTGTCAAAGCTGCGGAATGGACATGAAATCCACGGGAGATCTCGGCACCAACGCCGACGGGACTCCCAATCAGGAGTATTGTACCTATTGCTATCAGAACGGGGCCTTTACCCGCGATGTTACGATGGAGGAGATGCTGGAAACCAATCTGAAGTTCCTCGACCACTGGAATAGTGAAACGGGAAACAACTTCACGCCGGAGGAAGCACGTCCGATGCTTCGCAATTTTTTATCCACATTAACACGGTGGCAGAAATAAACATTCTGGCCGGTAAACAAAAAAAGATCCCGTAAAACTTTCATTTTACGGGACTTATCCTTTTTATCCTTTCTATATCCTTGGCTTTTAGCGGAGAGAGGCTTGCGAACCCACATACTACTCTACTGATATTGAGGTATTTAAAATCTTATAAAACGAATAGGTTACGAATAAGTTTGTTAAATAACTAAGCCATTTTAACACTTTTGGCGTATCAATAACAGTACTAATTTTGGGTTC
>NZ_DCEN01000005.1:9604-10302 GCF_002316955.1 Proteiniphilum sp. UBA1028 | reverse complement strand
TGTCCGGTTTAATTTTCCCAAAGTGGCAGGAAGGGATAATCGGACTGATTGTTTAAATTATTATTGCCACTAAAGAGTTCTTTGATATTCGTTTTTTCAAACAAGGCCAGCCCTGGAGTCTGAGTGAAAGTATACAAACTTACAGGGATACCCAGTTTCTTTTTAGCAATAGCTGCGAGAAGATAAGNNATTGGTATTGAACCTCTTAAATCAAGAACAGTATGCATCCTTACGGCACCTTTGGTCTTTCGAAATTTTGCCCGGGGGAACAGACTTAAACACAAGTCAATTGTAGTACTGTCCAGAGCGTAGACCATATTGTCAATATCCAATCTAAAATTGGGATCATCTGCATATAATGGTCTGGCTTGTTTGATTAAAACCTGTGCATAATCGGCATAGATTTTCCAATTGCGTTTCTCGTTGGCCTCTGCCAATGTGGATTTTGCAGTTTCGGATCTCAAACCGGAGTGGTAAAGCTTCGATGAAAAAGCAGTTAAGCTGTTTTCAATGTCACGAAGGCTTTCTCTAGCGGTTAATTGGGCAAAACTCATCACCAGAAAATGCTCGTTACAAGTGAATCTTCTTACACGGAAGTCACCCTTGTAGCGATCAACGCATCTCTGGAATTGAAAATCTGATCTAACCTTCATTAGTTGTGATAGAACCGTTTTGCCTGAATTCATAATATTGAATAT
>NZ_DCEN01000005.1:7665-9344 GCF_002316955.1 Proteiniphilum sp. UBA1028 | reverse complement strand
GTCATATATCACCAATATTGGATTGTATTCTGCAGTAATTGCCGAAACTCCAGCATCCCTCATCAAATCCGAGTCTTTTAGTTTATCAATCAGTGCTTCATCCAAAATATTTGGATCAATCTGATAAATTAACTTTCCGTCAGACAATCCGATAATAGTCGGAAGAGGTGAAACAGGCAGTTCACTTGTATGACGCAGGTTAAAATCAAATACAGAAACTTTATTGTCTAACAATGAAATATGTACGTTATATGAATCAATATTATTGCTGCCATGATACTTATAAAACGAGAAAAACAAGTGGTCTTCATACTTATAAAGATTATGAATTCCACCTACATAGTTATTTGATTTTATCACATCATGAAAATTAGATGATTTCATATCCGTGTATGGGTTTTGCAACTTCCCGAAGTCAACTCTCAAAAAAGGTTTTAGTCCGTCTTCTTCTAACGTATAAATTGTGTTCAAGTATGGAAAATGAAACAGAACATTGCCCAATTCATCTTCAAAAAAATTATTCGAACTCATCACTATGAGATTGTCATTAGTTCCCATAAAACCCTGAATAATATCTTTCGACTCGCAATCAACCAGAATTAAATTATCCTTCAACGGATTTTGTCCGTAATCCAACATCCAATATCCCTTTTTATCCGGATAAAACGCATAGGCATAATACGGAACTTCGTCCTCACTTATAAAATTTCCAAAGATATCATATGTGATCACAGATAGTTTAGAATTATCCATCAACGATATATGTCGTTTATTGTAATCTACATAAACGCTTTCAAAACTAAGATATTCTTCCGGTCCCCGACCTTTCGAACCTAAATTATATAAATATCTTCCTTTATCGTTGAATATTAATATATTACTCATGGGGGAATCCCAAACAACAATAAATGAATCTACCAAATAAACTTGATTAATTTCCTTAATGTAGCTTTCATCTGTTACTTCCAACGGAACAATACCTCCAAAGTCTGCAATACTATCCAAATAAAAAGTCTCTTTTTTATTTATATCTACATTCACAGTATTTGTTAAGCCCTCTTCATTTGTCGTATTATTGCACTGAAAAAGTATGAATAAAAATAGTCCTCCCAAAAATAATTTTTTAATATTTTCCATTGTGCTTGTGTTTATTATTCTAAGATTCAAGTAAAGTATTAAGCCCTCTTTTTCTTAATCTTCTTTTGTGTGCTTGAAAATACTTTCCACTATCGGCTTCATATTTTATAGATTGACTTAATTAACATCCAACTCTAGTAGAAGAGTTGGATGTTAATACTATTCACTCTTATTTAACACGGTGGAGCATAGCAATTTAAACTCCCCGGGATACAACATGGCTCAACATGTTCCTCTGTTCTGATTAATTTACCTTCCGAATCATAAAAGAATTTTGTAACCGTTTTTGAAGTGGGAGAACCTTTAGAATTATTTCCATCTTCATTCTGCGCCAATGCCTCCACATTTGCCAATGCCAAATCACTCAAACTTGCTTCACTTTTCACACTTTTCTGTACCCCAAATCCTGCGGTTGCAAGAAGTGCAAGGGCAAACAGTCCTGATAAAATTCTTTTCTTCATCTTTAATGATTTTAAAAAGTCTTTTTGCATTATTGCAGTTGCAACATATCAGAATATCTGATCCTAAACAAATAATCAAGT
>NZ_DCEN01000005.1:2176-7510 GCF_002316955.1 Proteiniphilum sp. UBA1028 | reverse complement strand
TATTTTCTTTCTACTACTGATGTTTTCATTTCAAGTCATATATCACCAATATTGGATTAGATTCTGCAGTAATAGCTGGAAGAGGTGATGCAGGTATCACTCATTTTCTATATCACTCTGATAATCCTCAATGAGTCGTCCGGAAAAAGGCCAATACAGCATTATCATCCTCCTTTATGTTCGATAGCTCTCCGTGAAAATACTTAGGATGCACCATTCTTCTCTCAACAATTGATGAAGCCGATACAAGCGCAAAAAATTTATCTTCGTAAACTCCATTTATTATTGAGTAGAGAGGTAATTTTTCTCTCGCATCACCCAATACTCTCATGCCATTATATATAATCGTGTTTGATGACAGGCTATAGATTGACTTAAGAATTATTGATGTGCCTGAGAATTTGAAAAAGCTTGATGTTATTTACTCTCTTGGACTTCATTTCAAAAAAGATGTATTTATGCCAGATTGGATTAAAACAAAGAAAATTGGTAAACTATTTATAGAAGGAAAGATTTCAAACAAGGAGACAGAAAAGATTTTAGATTGGTTTCCTAACACAGAAATTGATATGAACGGCAAAAAATACAATGAAGGAAAAAATGGTTGGATTATGGTTTGGGACAATGAAATCCCCAAACATGTTTTGGAATTGGATGAAATATGGATTTTAGAGATTTGGAGCGTAGAGTTTGACAATGACAAACTTATAATCCCTGATGAACTTGGAAATATAAAAATTGAAAACTTTTCTTTAGTAAATGATACATCTGAAGAAAACATTGAGAAATTAAAAAGATTACTTCCTAAGACTAATATCTATATGAGTGGACGGAAAATTCAATAACGCACGCTAACACGCGGTCATAAAACATGCCGGTTTCGATGGGATATTCGAGCGTTTCGTCCCAACTCAAGCATTTACAACGGTGGATAGTGACACAGCCCCGCAATCCGGCACGATTTTATACCGCGAGACCTTTAGTGGCAAATGTAACATCTTTCAGTAAAAAATAATATGCAAGATTTACTATTCGACTTTATATCAAGATACATTTCTCTGACAGAGGAAGAAAAGGATGCTGTTTTTTCTTTGGACTTATTCAAGACGGTAAAGAAGGGAACTATTTTACGATTTTGATTATAAGCGCCACAGGCTCGGTAGGTTCTTCGGCAATTCAAATCGCAAAACATTACAAAGCAGACATTACCGCGGTTTGTAGTGCTGCAGGAAAAAGACTTGCAGAAGAATTGGGAGGAAATGACTGTGTTTTTTGACTTTCCCTGGAGATCAGGAAGATTATTTATACGACCAACCTGATTGAAAATTTGAATGGTAAAATCAGAAAGTACACCAAAAACAAGATGGTATCCCCCAGCGATGAATCAATGAAAATGTCTGTTTCTCTTTCACTTATGGAAATATTGAAGAAATGGACACAGCCCATTCAGAGCTGGGGTTTGATTTTAACCAATTTTCAGCTATCTTTGAAAATCGGGTTCAGCTGTAGATACAGCCAAACCCTCCGTTTCTTATTTACACAAAATGTTGAACAGTGTCATGAAGTATTTTATACCTATATTCTTCAGTGTTACCCTATTTTTCGTTGCCTGCACAATCCAATCGCCCGACAGGTTGGCCGATTATCCTTCTATCACTGAAATTTTCACGGAACAGGAAGTTTTGGATTTGCAAACATTGCTGGATTCGTTTGAACAAGAAATCGGCATTCAAGCCGATGCATCTCCTGAAACTAGAGTCGCTAGATATTCGGTATTCAACACGCAGGTTTTAGCCTCCATGGAGGAAGGAAATTTGCATAACCATCCACTATCTAACGAGCAGAAAATTAAATTGCTCGATGTATTGCATTTAAGCACGTTCCGCTCTATCTGGAGTTTGGGTAGCGGGGTTCGCCTGATTGAAGACTTGAAAAACAGGCCTGTTATTACCTTTGATATTCATACAATTGGTAAATTTACAGTTTTATTGGCGGAATTGGAAAAAGAGTACCCGCAATTTTCCGGTTTGACTGACGAATTACAAAGGGCAGGCGGTTTAACTCCTCACTTTGTTGTCGCACTGTTTTTACAAAACGATAAGCTGAACATGAGAGATGCTCGTGTTCGACTTATTTATGTGATAAGTTGCCTGCAAGGAGATTGGCAGAATTAGTAAAACAAAACCGAAATGGTAAATTACCCCTTCGGTCTACTGATTTAAAATTCCTGACTTTTTTTATTTCAAACTACCCAAACCGTTACACCTTATGAAAGAAACAGCTCAGGAAATCAAAACCATTTTCGATCCCTATTTTCAAGCACCCCTGGAAGTGTGGGAAAGTTTTACGTCTCACGGCGAAATCGTTGAAACAGAGAAAAACGAAGTGTTGAAAAATTTCGGCGAGCGAGAAAAGAGCTTCCATATTATCTTAAAAGGTTCGGGCGGAATTTTACTTTACAACAACAATAACTATATCTGCACCGACCTCTGCTACGAAGGCGATTTTTTGGTCGATTACCTTTCTCTTTTGTCCAATCAGCCTACGCAACTCGAAGTGCTGTGTTTTGAGCAATGCCGTTTATTTAAAATTATACGGCAGGATTTTATTAAACTCGCTCAAACCGGCTATGGCAGAATTATTTGTCAAACCGCGGCCGAAAGTTTGTTTATCCACAAGCAAAACCAGCAAATCGAAATACTTTCAAAAACGGCGGAACAGCGTTACATGGAAATACTGCGCAACCAACGTCATATTTTACAACGAACACCCGACAAATACATTGCTTCCTACTTGGGCATCACGCCCGAAAGTCTGAGCCGGATCAGGAAAAAAACCGTGTAACGCCGTTTCTTATCCTACGATAAGTTTTTTGAAGTTCTTGCACAATAATTTTGCATAAAACTTTAAAAACTTAATTACAATGGATAAAAAGAAAATTATTTCAACCACAATGCTGGCGGTTGTGGCTATAAACAGTACCGTGAAGGCACAACAAGCCGGATCAATTCAATTGGCAGATAAAACATCGGTGTTGCAAGAAATCCTTGACAACACGGTGGATAATAAAAAAGTATTCGGTGTCTCATTCAGCGTGAAGCACAAAGGCGAGGTATGGAGCGGTTCGGCGGGAGACATGGAAAACGAGCAACCGTTTTTTATTGCAAGCACCACAAAACTCTTTACCACAGCCATTATTCTGCACCTTGTTTCCGAAAATAAACTAACACTGGAGGATAAAATCGGCAGGTATCTTGATGACGATGCCATGCAGGGACTTCACTTGTATAAAGGTATTGATTATTCCAATGAAATCACCGTTCGGAATTTGCTGGCGCACACCTCGGGACTGCCGGATTATTTTGAAGATAAAGGCACAAACGGAAAAAGCCTCGAAGAAGACCTTTTTTCGGGGAACGACCAATTTTGGACTTTTGAGCAAGCCATAGAAAGAAGCAAAAAAATTCACCCCCTGTTTGCTCCAAGCACGAAGAACAAAGCGCATTACTCCGATGCCAATTTTCAACTTTTAGGCAGAATCATCGAAAATATCACGGACAAATCGTATTCGGAAAACTGCCGAGAACTGATTTTCGAGCCTTTAAACTTGTCAAAAACCTACTTGTATAACGACATAAATGACATCCGTCCCAAGGCAATGTATTACAAAAACAACGTATTGAAAATACCCAAGGCAATGACGTCTTTTGGAGCCGACGGCGGCATTGTTTCCACTTCGCAGGAATTGTTGATGTTTGTAGAAGCGTTTTTTACCGGAAAACTTTTCCCTAAAAGCTACATCGAAGAATTACAGGTATGGAACCCTATTTTTCCACCCATCAAATCGGGCGTAGGCATTCATCAGTTTAAACTGCCTGCCATATTGGGCATGCCCGAACTTATCGGCCATTCGGGTTTATCGGGCGCATTGGCCTATTATGATCCTAAAAACGACCTGTACATAGCCGGAACTGTAAACCAAATTTCCTATCCTTCAACCTCGTTCACGGTGGCAACAAAGTTAATTCAGGCAACAGTAAGCAAGCGGAAAGAGCAAAAAATCAAATCTTTTTCAGCTATCGGTATCGGAGCTACTTACTCAAGTATAGAAGATAACGCAGGAAAACCCAAAGCAGGCCTTTCGTTGGGTTTGTATAAAGAGTACAACATCTTCAAACCTGTTTCTTTCACGGCGGAAATTCTATATAACCAAAAGGGGGAAAGAAGCAATGACCCACTACAAAATATCAGGTTGCATTATATTGATTTTCCTCTTATGCTGAAACTCAATTTATGGAACGATAAAATCGGCATAGCGTCAGGTCTCAGCACCAATGTTTTATTGGGTTCCAACAAAGCCAAAAACACTTTTCAAAGAGTGGAATATTCCGTCCCTTTCGCGGTAAATTATGTTTTAACTGATTTCCTACAGGTATCGTTACGATATAATATGGGCATCAGCAACATAGCCAAAAATGATTATCCCGATCAAAAATTAAAAAACAATTGGTTGGGTATTTCGTTACTACTGGTGAAACCATGATGAAAAATTAAAAAATACTGTAAAGACTTGGAAGAACTATATGACAGATAAAAGAAAAGGAGCCCGTTCCACAAAGGATATCCCGGCAGATATTTTGGAACAGCTAAATCGTGGGGAAATTGAAACCGCCAATCTTATAGAATGGCTGGCAGTTGACCAGCGGATTTTGCTTGAAAACATGCTCAGACAGCATAACCGCACGGAATTTCTAAGCCCTGTTCTATTGAAAATAAATCAATTGAAAAGGCAGACCGTAAACACCATAAACGAAGCCATCGGGACAGGTCTTTTTGAAATGGCGGTAAGAAATCGGGATGAAGACTTTTTGGCAATCATGTCAACGCATAAAGCCGACCTTGTTCGTTGCTGGGCAACGTACACCATCGGAAAAAACGAAAATCTGAATATTGCCGAAACATTGCAACAAATTCAACCTTTTGCGGCCGACAAACATTTTGGAGTGAGAGAAATATGCTGGATGGCCGTAAGATCGAAAATAACACGACAACTCAACGAAAGTATCGGAATCCTTTCCCAATGGACAGCCAGCGAAAACGAAAACATCAGGCGTTTTACGACCGAATCAACACGCCCCCGGGGTGTATGGTGCGAACATATTGAAGACCTTAAACATCATCCGGAACAGGCATTACCCATTTTGGAACCGTTGAAATCGGACAAGGCAAAATATGTCCGGGACAGCGTTGGAAATTGGTTGAACGACGCCGGAAAAACCCGCCCCGACTTTGTTGTGCAACTTTGCAAGCGTTGGGAAAATGAAAGTGATACAA
>NZ_DCEN01000005.1:0-2002 GCF_002316955.1 Proteiniphilum sp. UBA1028 | reverse complement strand
AAAAAGGCATTGAGGACATTATCGATGAAATAAAAATCACTATGCTTAAACCGAAAGACATCTTCTTATTATTGGTTGTAATAGCCTTGACATTTGCGCTGGTGCCGATAGGCAATTGGGCAAACGGAGTGGTAATTTTCGACAACTTACCGCAAGTGATAAACAAGCAGATCGCTTATCAATCGGTTACATTGCTGGCAACCATTCTTTTCTTGCTGTTCTTGTGGGGCGTAAAAAGAAAGCAGTTTCGGGAGTATTTCAAGAAAGGTAATGTTTCCGCGGAGATTTTACCGGAGCCGATAGTCGGAATTAATCCAAAACCGACAGAAAACTGGTATCATTTCGGACGAAACTTCGCAGTCATCATTTCCCTTGTAACAGCCGTCATTATTTATTTTCAACTTCTATGGCAGAATGAAGCATCCATCGGAAATATGCCGCCCATTTTGCCTTTCAGCATTATCTTCGCGCTATCCAACGCTTTTGTAGAAGAAAGCATCACCCGCTTGGGAGTAGTAGTCGTGCTGAAAGGCAGGCTCAGAGACAAAACGATCCCCCTCGTCTCGGCACTGATATTCGGAACGGTGCATTATTGGGGAAATCCCGGTGGAATTGCAGGTGTGATAGTCGCCGGATTTTTGGGATGGTTCCTGGCAAAATCGATACTCGAAACCAGAGGGATATTTTGGGCGTGGTTCATACACTTTCTGCAAGATGTAATTATTTTTTCAGCGTTATTGGCAATAAAATAAAAAGGCAATAAATAACTGCAAACAGTAATTAAAATGAAAAAGATACTGATAATTTTAAACGTCTTTGTACTTATTACAGGAAGCTGTGTGCGGACAACAAAAAAACAGACAGAAAGTAAAGAATATCACATAGTTGAAAATAAAAAAGATACCATTAACAGCCCTTTAATAGAAGAAGATGTAGCGATAAATGGCTCGAGACCCGTATTGATAAACTCTTTGGACATTCACTTAATATTAAGTGATTCCATTTTTATAGGAAGTCCTGAAAAGATAGAGGTAAGAATAATCAATAATTCGGATCACAGGCTTCTTGCAGGAAACTCCTTTTTAATAAAACGTCTAGAGTTTGGATTTTGGGCTATTATTCCAGAATTCGAAAGAATAATATGGACGGATGAAGGATTTGAAATAGAGCCTAAAACTAAAAAAACTTTCAATTTAAATCTTGACATTCTTGATATAAACTTAGTTCAAGGAAAATATCGATTAGAAAAAGAAATATCTATTTTGGATACAAAAGAGAAAGCCAAACTCGACAATGGATATCTTATTATGGGAAACCGTCTTCTTGATGATGAATTTATTATCAAGTAAATCCATTTATATTTCCTGTAAACGTTAATAAAAAACGGGGATAGGTGAATAGAGATATAAAATAGGGTGCAAACCACGTAGATAGTTGATTTACACCCTTTATTGCGGAGAGAGAGGCTCTACCCAATCGGTTTATTTAAGTTTGCTGCGATTAATCAATCCAATATATCTATCTATATTTCATGCACATAAAGTTAATGAAATATTTTTGGATATATTAGGATAAACAAAAAAGTGTGCGTAAATTCGTGCGTAAATTTTAATACGCACAATAATGGCCGTAAATTTTTACCTGGACAATAGACCGAACAAAAATGGTGATTACCCTATTCGTGTTAGTATATCAATTAACGGTAATCGTTATGTTACCTCAACAGGTTTTAGTGTAAATGCTGAGAAGTGGCATAATGGTAAAGTAAAAAATGGAACCACCAATGCCAAAGGAGAAACTTCCAAGACAATAAACGCTCGACTAAAAGAGATTGACAGCTTTTTCTCCAGAGAAGAAACACTACTTAAATTAGGAGATGTCCAGGAAATCGATATAAAGACATTATTCGCAGAGAACTTCGCCAAAAAGAAACAGGAGAAGATAGAAATCACATTCTTTGGGTGCTTCGATGAGTTTATTGCTGAGATGGGGAAAAAGAATA
>NZ_DCEN01000009.1:0-17567 GCF_002316955.1 Proteiniphilum sp. UBA1028 | reverse complement strand
AGAGGTCTTTTTTTAACTTTATTGTTCATTTATTTCCTTACTTTTGTATCTTAGAGGTCTTCTATTCTTCTTCTGCGATACATGAAACTTTCAACAATAACCAAGTCCGACTTCGGACGTCGGATTACGATAGTAGTCGTGTCTCTGTTTCTGCTGTTTATCGGATGCGACAGGAAACAGGAGAAACTTACCTATGCCCGACTGCAACAATGGGACGCTCTGCTGGAACGTCACCCAGACATGGTTCTCGACAGCCTCCAGGCGATTGAACCTGAGAAATTATCCCAAGCTAATAGCGCTTATTATGGGCTTTTAAAAACCATTGTCGATGATAAAACATATACAGAATTCAGTTCTGATTCATTGATTACCGAAACTGAGCAGTACTATTGGAAAAGCCAACCAGGATCAATAGACCATATCCGCTCACTAATTTATCGTAGTATAGTGGGTATTCGGATGGGGCATATTGACACCATGACTTACAAACCGTTAAAGGAGGCTGAAAAGCTTTTCAATGAATCAAAAGTCAATAATTTTTCTGCAGGATACTTGATCCATTATCATTTGGGTGATATGCATTACAGTCATAATAACCCTATAGAGGCAAATCATTATTACCTGGAAAGTCTCCGTTTTGCGGAGTTGGAGAATAACAAAACACATATTTTTGATGCATACACAGCCCTTTTCTGGAATGAAATGAAGCGGGAGGATACGCTGGCAGGAAAAATGTATTTAGACAAGCTTTTGGCCATTGAAAATATTTCCCGGCAGGAAGAATACAATTTGTTGAACATGCAATCTACCTATTACCTTATCCAGGGCAATGATAATCTTTCTTTACAACTCGAAATGCAAATGTCCCATCTACTCCCTTTCGTTCTTTATAAGGTGGATGAATCTCATACCTTTTTTTCAATTTCCACCAAGTACAAGAGTCTGAATCAGGTAGATAGTGCCATGTATTACGGTTTACAGGCAATTCAACAAAACAAAGATTCAACGTATAGATCAAATTATCTGTTATACCAGAACATTGCGGATATCGCCTTGCTACGGGATGACTATAAAATGGCAGAAGAATACAGGAAAAAAATGTTTGAAAGCTACCAAAAATCGGTGGATGAGCGGGTTGACAAAAGAATTTTAGAACTGGAAAAGCTTTATAACCTTACCGAAGCCGAAAACAAAGCATTGAAAGCAGAATCAAAAGCAAAAATTCTTTTACTTCTGTTGTTTCTGTTGATACTCATTTTATCCTTCGTCTTGTTCGTTTATTCAAAACGCAAAAGAATGGCTAAATTAAAAAATGACATACTCCAAGCAGAGAAACTGGCAATAGAATCTCAGGCCTTGTTGTTGCAAAACAAAGCAACAGAGCAAAGCCACAGAATTAAGATATTCAGTTTATATTTAACCCAATATTCAGAAAATAAGCAACTAATGAGTTTATTTGAAATGAAAATCAGAGGTGGTCGAAGAAATAAGAATGAGCTGGCCGATGATTTTAAAAAAATGATAGAACAGGGGAAAGAGCAATTTAATGACCTCTCAAATCAGCTGTTCTTATCGCAAATATCTAATAATTTGATAGAGCTTTCATCTGAACAGAATTTCCTGAATGAAGGAGATCATCTTCTGTTGGCCATGCTCGCGATGAAACTTGAAAATTCCCAGATAGCCGCATTTTTAAATATAAACCTGGTTAACCTGAAATCAAGAAAAACTTATTTAAAGAAAAAACTGAAAGAAAATGCTTCATCGATCAATAATTTTGAACAGATCATGTCACTTTTTTGATTTTCTGATCCATTAACCAGGTGAGAATTATTTTTTCAAACATCTTATTTATTGCATGTTAACCGTCAAAAACAGGTGAGATTTCTCTGCACCTATTGACATGTTTTAGAAAAACAGTTTATTTTGACCCCATAATCCATCAGTCAAAAATAAACAGCTATGAAGCCAAACATTTTTCCCGGGGTCTTACCATGGGGGCGGATGAAGTCCTTCCATGCAATTACGGGTTTCCGTGGTACCGTGACAAAACTTGACAACAAGAAGAAAACTATTCTCCTATTTTTTGTTTTGCTGTTCTCCCTTACAGGCTGGTCGCAACAGCTTTCTTATGCTTACGATGCCGCGGGTAACCGCATCAGCCGGACTATTGTAGTGGGTGCCTATCATCCCTCTGGCGGGGAGCAGCATGACTCATCCCGCTTTTACGTGGAGAACATCCACGGAAGAGAACTTTCCATCCATGTCGAGCGCGAAAAGCCCGGTCTTACAATCCAAGTAAGTAGCCACGATTCCTTATTAGAGGGAACATACACCCTTTCAGACAAGAATGACGATCTATTAACCGGAGATATTCTATCTGACAGGAAAACACGCGTGGAACTGGAGGAGGTTCCACCAGGCACTTACACGCTCCATATCCTCGTAAACGATCACTCTTCCGAATGGGAGTTGATTAAATTGTAACCAAATACCTAACTTGACACATACCCTTATGAAAACTTTATACACTTCCATAAAAAGTGTTCCGGTAATAATCTTTGCCGGGATACTCGTTTTATCGATTGTAAACACGGTCGTTTTTTCCCAAACGGCCGATGATACCATCCATTCCGTCGTGAGGAGAAATCCGGTACCAGATTCGTTGAGAACAGGCACGGTGAAAAATGTGTCCGACGAGATAGCGGAATTACAACAAAGGAAAGATGTCAGAACACGCTTTGAAATAACCGCAAAAGGCGATACCATTACACACTATATTTATGAACCCTTTGATTTCGGTGAATTATATACTTCCGGATCTACCGTCAATGCGAATGCAAAGAAAGCACCGGCTGACAGGAAGGAGGCGTCGGCTGAAACTCAGCCCGAAAGAGCAACGACCACCGGCATCACCGTACAGTCAATCGATCAAAGCAAGTCTGTGGGGCAGATTCCTTTTGAAGAAGGGGTGACACCTTCCGGCGGTAAAACGATCACTGTTCCAATCCTCACCGCCCCGGTTGCTTCAGCTGCTCCTCAGGTGTCATTGAACTACAACAGCCAAATGGGCAACTCGCCGGCAGGATATGGCTGGAACATTTCCGGATTGACAGCGATCAATGTAACCAACAAAACCATACACTACGACGGGACAAGCGCCCCGGCCGATCTTTCCAATCCTTCAGCCTGTGCCTTTTCTTTGGACGGAACCCGGTTGGTCACGAACAACAATACCGCTGTTCCCGACTACCATTACGAGACCGCACAAGGATATATCTTGGTGAAGAAAATCATGTACGGCAGCAATGTTGCCTATTTTGAGGCCTTGTTCCCCGATGGCAGCAAGGCAACCTACGGATTTACCAACAACACGGTCATGAAACATACGTATCCTGTAACCTCCATCGTGGATATGAAAGGGTACAGGATAGATTTTGAATATTTGCAGTCCGGCAACATGTATTTCATCTCGAAGATAAAGTATGGAAGCAAGACAACCACACATCCGGCTGAAATCCGGTTTGAATATGTTGCCAGAACAGATTACACTACCGCTTATATTTCCAATACCGGAATCTCTCTGAATCAATTATTGAAAAAGGTGACCTCTTACAATAATGGACAGGAAATACGGACGTATACCCTTACCCATACGCTGGAAAGCGAAGTAAACAGGCTTACCCGGCTGGATTGTTCTTCCGGCACAAGTTCCCTGAACCCACTCGTTTTCGGTTATGACTACTATCCGTCTTATATGTCAAACGGGCAATTTGATGAAGAGCTGTATGGATTCCTTTCTCAGTATTTTAACAACACCCCGGCCAATAAGATGCAGTATATTCGTGGAAAATTCCGAAAAAACAGTTTCGGCGACGGTATGATCACCTTCCCGGGTAAATTTTCAACGTATGGCCTGTTAGCTACACGAAGAAGATGGGTGCCGTTCCATTACGTTTATGCCTATTTATATGGGAGTACTTATCCTGCCGATCAAACCATCCTGATTGTACCAAATCTCGATTTCTTCAGCAATTCAATCTCCATTACAGCTGAATCTGGATTTCAAACCATCAATGCCGTGGATGTGAACGGAGACGGCGTGGATGAAATCGTTAAAGTGAACTTTAACGGGACATCCGGATCCAAGACCGTCCTGAAGGTAACGGTTTACACCCTCACGACGGGAACTGCATACACTACCCGCACCTTCAATGTAAATGTGGAAGGGGTGGTCAACAGCGACGACTATTATTACAGTCCTGTTTCCAGAAGCTACTACTTTGGAGATTTCAGAGGAGACGGACAGATACAAATGGTGACCGTTTCGCACAACAAGACTTTTGATAACCAGGACAGGACCTCTTACTTTGCAGTGGTCGACCTGAACAGCGGGAGTCTGATCAGTGAGAACACACTTTTTTCACATTCCACTTACGAAGATACATATGTGCACACGTTTGATGTGAACGGTGACGCCAAATCTGAATTGTGCCATGCAAGCGCTTCTGCTTACAATGTGTACGGCCTTTCGGGAAACAGCTTCACCTATCAGTACGGTTCTACCGCTGTTCCCCGGTCGGCCTTTTACAAAAAAGTAAAGTTCGGAGATTTGAACGCGGACGGCAAGCTCGACATCCTTGTCCCACCGAATGATTCATATCAAGACATACAGTATGTGGAACTTCCGGTGTGGGCTCCGCATAATTGCCCATACTGTGATGGAAGCGAACCCATCACAGACTCGTATAGTATTCACTGCAGATACTGTGGCATAGATCTTAAGCTTTATTATGAGCAGAATCCTTATAACGCAAGCTGCCGCGAGTGTGGTTTACAGTTACAAACATGTTACAACGATCCGAACTATCCGGGGCAAAGTCTTTGCTGCCCCACACATGGATCTGTGATATTGGCCGAAATTGAAATGGGATATGTGGATAACGGGAATCAATGGAGTTGCTATATCAATACGGGGAAAGGATTTACCGCCACCACGCAGAATATTGTCAACGTAGAATATGATGACAAGATAACCGTGATGGATATGAACCGGGACGGGCTCTCCGACCTGATACAAATAAGGGGCACACAGGCAAAGTTGTATTTAAATTCCAAAGGAACCATTCAAAGCTCCACGCCGGTGAGCCCCATCAACGTTCCTTCCGGAACATCCGGTTTTATGCCTTCGAATGTGGTGAATTATTACAACTCAAGCTACCTGGTTTGTATTAAAGATGCTGAAATATATACCATAACCTATACCAAGGACGAGAGCAAGGCAAACTTGCTCACATTGACGACAGACAGTTACGGCTCGCTGCATCAGAACAACTATTCTAATATGGCGGAGGGTGGTAATTATATCCCAACCACAACATCCCGCTCTTACCCGTACGCATCTTCGATTTTCCCGTTGAACCTACTCTCTTCGGCTTATGTCACTTTACCAAACTACGGGAATTACATAAAGCATCAATATTATACCTATTACGGGGCGGTAATTCACCAGCAGGGACTGGGCTTTTGTGGATTCGAGAAAGTAAGAACGTTTGACTACATGCTAAACATGGAGTCCGTTGAAACCAAAGATCCCCAGATGTTTGGTGTCACAATATCTCTCAGTTCCCCGTTGAAAGAGAGTTTTTATAACTACATAAGAAACGAAGAAAGTAACAAGCAGGCAAACCCCAGGGCATATAACGTGTCGGAAACAGATAAGCTGACCAATGTTTACACCTATGCCTATTATGACTATGATGCATATGGTAACCCGACACAAGTGAATCATAATATCGGTTCGGCTTTGAATACTGTCACCAATCAAACCTATCATAACTCGGTTTCCTCATCGCGCTACCTGATTGGGCAACCATTGATAAAAACAGTGACCAGTACACGCGGTGGTGCGTCGTGGCAGGACAAGGAAGAGATTACATACGATGCCACAACCCGCCTTCCACTGGGCAGGAGCACCTACACCGGCACGACTGCCGTGAATAAAACAGGAGAAACCAAGTGGACATACGAGACGAACGGCAGTGGTATTGTTGCCTCTGAAAAAACGGCGCCCTACAACGTGACGGAGTTTTTAGGAAATACTTATACCTATGATCCCTCCGGAAGGTATCTTGCCTCGCAGACCAATGCATTCTCGCAAACTACCACATTCTCCAATTACGATAAGTACGGGAATGCACGTACAGTTACCGACCACAAAGGACGTATCACTACCCGCACGTTTGATGATTGGGGACAACCTGTTTCAGTGACGGGTCATGATGGCGTGACTGAAGCCACCACACCCGCATGGGGCGGACAGGGAGTGTACACCGTGACCAGGACGGTTACCGGACAACCTTCAACAGTGGCACATTACGATGCGGCGGGGCGTGGGTTGCGCAAAGGGAATCAACGTTTCGACGGCCAGTGGCAGTATGTGGACAACGCATACGACAACAAGGGCAGGCTCGAGAAGGTGTCATTGCCTTTCAGAGGCGCTTCTCCATCTTACTGGAATAGCTATTCGTTCGACACCTATCACCGTCCTACCCAGCTTTTGGAAGCTTCCGGCAAAACTACCTCCTGGAGTTACAACGGGTTGAGTGTGACGGAAACCAAAAACGGAATTGCTACCACCAAAACGACCGATGCCTCGGGTGCCTTGGCAAGCGTGACCGACCCCGGGGGAACCATCTCCTATAGCCTCCGCCCCGACGGACAACCCTCGTCCATCACGGCTCCGGGTGGTGTTATCACTTCGTTTGAGTATGATGCCTTTGGCAGGCAAACCGCCTTGGTGGACCCGAGCGCCGGGCGCCAAATTACTGAGCCCGTCTATTCTTCTGCGGGAGTGTTGACTCTTACCGAAACAAACCCCAAGGGAACCAGCGTGTCGGTTTTTGATAAATATGGCCGTATCACCAGCCTGCAACGGCAGGGTGAGTTCACGACTAATTACGTGTATAATGCGGACGAGTTACTGGCGGGCGAAACTTCCACGAACGGTACCTCTAAGGCATTCACTTACGACACGTTTGACCGGATACTGACAGAAAAGGAAACCGTTCCCGATAACAAGTGGCTGCAAAAGACTTACACCTATGGTGATGGAAATGTATCCTCGGTACAATATGCGGCCCAAAGCGGGACGCTTGGCACGGAAAGTTTCCTGTATGCCTACGGACACAATACGGAGATCAGGCTAAACGGCTCCACCACCATCTGGAAACTGACGGCGGAGAATGATCCCGGTCAACCCACGGCAGCCACCACCGGAAGCATGAACAGAAGCTACTCCTATAACGACTATGGTATACCTACCGGCAGGACGGCCGGCAGCATCCAGAACTTCTCCTACAGTTTTGACACGCAGAAAGGAAACCTTTTAAGTCGTACAGACAACAGACACACAAGGACGGAATCGTTCTCCTACGACAACCTGAACCGTCTGACCAGTGCCGCCGGCAAGGTAATCACCTATGCCGACAATGGAAATATCACCCACATCGAAGGGGTGGGCACCATGGCATACGGCAACATGGACAAGTCGTACCAGGTGACCATGCTCAACCCGGAAGGCATGGCCGTACTCTTGCGCAACCAGAGCGTATCGTACACCTCGTTCCAGCGTCCATCACGTATCGACGAAAATGGCTTGAGCGCATCGTTCACCTACAACGCGGCCGGCGGGAGGGTGAAAATGTATGTAGCCAACGGAGTCACTCCGGTATTGACCAGATACTACATCGGGGGACAGTATGAACTGGACCTGCAGTCCAATACCGAACGGCTCTATCTGGGAGGGGATGCCTATTCGGCACCCGCTGTCCTGGTAAAAGAAGCGGGTGTGTGGAATATTTACTATATTTGTCGTGATTATCTGGGCAGTATCACCCACGTGGCGAATGCCGATGGTTCTTTGAAACAGGAATTAAGCTATGACGCATGGGGACGGTTAAGAAATCCCTCCACACACGTCGCATACACGCCCGGCAGTGAACCGGTTTTGTACCTCGGCAGGGGATACACGGGTCACGAACACCTGACCTGGTTCGGACTGATTAATATGAATGCGCGTCTTTACGATGCGGCATTGGGACGGTTCTTAAGCCCCGATCCCTATGTGCAAAATCCATTTATATCACAAAATTATAACCGGTATACCTACGCGATGAATAATCCGCTGGTGTATATTGATCAGGATGGTGAACTAGCATGGTTTATACCTGTTATTATTGGAGCAGTAATCGGAGGGTATATTGGAGGTTCATCGGCGGAAGGTGGAAAATTGAATCCTTTTAAGTGGAGTTGGAGTGGAAAAACTTGGCTTGGCATTGGAATAGGTGCTGTGATTGGAGGAGCAGGAGGATATGGTTTTGCACTTGGAGCTCCTGCCTTAGCAAACACAGCATTTTTTGCTCATTTTGGTACAAGCGGAACTGTAGCTGCATACACGGTAGCAGGAGGAGTTATTGGCGGTGCAATAGGTTATGGTTCGGGATATGCAGGAGGCTTATTATATAGTAATGGAAATTCAAGTTTTGCGCATCAAATGGGAAAGAGAGGAGCGGTTATAGGCTCAACGCTTGGCGGTGCACTAGGACAATTAGCTGGAGCAAACGAGACATATAAAAATCGAAAAGATACTGCTGTAAAATACAAACAACACCAAAAACCGAAATGGGATGGAGATTATTTTACTGGTACTCAGGAAGAAGCAGATGCAATCACTCTAAATTTAAGTAAAAAATTAGGAATGGAAACATCTTACTATCAAACTAGTAGAGGATATTATTTCGAAAGTGTATCTGGAGAAGCATTTAATGTAGATTGGGGACCACCTAGTGTAGCACACGATAATAAAATAAACTTTACTCCATATAATTATAATGTGAATATTGGAGAACAGAGAAATTCTATGAATGAAGCATACCGCTATACTTACTTTGACAAAGTTGGAGATTTTTTTTATATTGGCAATATTTTTCAAAGAGCTAGAGTTTATTCTGAAACACATACCCATCCACATAATAGTCCACCATCAGGGGCAGATTTGTTATTGTCACGAATATTTGGAATAACTGGATACGTACTTGGCTGGAGTGGTGTCAGATATCAATATGGTGGTCCAGGTTATTTCAAATAATAATATTTCTAAGAAACATTTTACCTTTAATATGAAAAAAATTATATTTACCGTTATTATTCTATTTTTATTTCAAACTGTAAGGCCTCAATTATGTGATAAAATACACTATATAGAAGATAATGAGTTGAGCAACGAAGTAGTGTATGATATAGAAGTTGCTTTTGAAGATTTTATGCAAACAGGAGCAGGAGGGCAAAATGAGAAGTTTTTTCTTATAGAAATAGTAGAAAGAGATAATTTCAATGAATTATATCTATTCTCGACGAGATATATTTTTGAAATAATGTTCAAAAGGCCCGACTGCTATTTCAAGTGTAATGATACAATAATAACATACCTGTATACCAAAGATCACATTCATGTAAGTGATTCTACTTGGTTGAATAATATCATGAAAGAGACTAGTATTGTGTTAGGTGCTCCCGATTTTAATGTAGTCTGGTCGAATGATAGTGTGATTGGACCAATTTGGGGGACTGGTGATATGAATAGAACGGAGGCAATGTTTTTTTATGATCCAGTACCGTTTAAGTATATCGTTAAAAATGGGGATATTTGTTCAAAAGAAGTGGTTTATAAGTTATACTATCCAGATGATCGCCGGCCAAAAGGAATTCCAATAATGAGGTCATTACCATATTGGCCAGTAGAAAGAGAATCATATTATCGAGGATCATAGAGGAAATAAACTTTTTTCGTTCTAATATTTATATTATAGTAAATATGTCTTAACGATTCATGATTTAAATGAAATAGATTGGAAGATCACTTACAGTGGAGAAAAAGAATAAAATATTTTTTAATTTATTTTTATCAACAACTTAAAGAACACCTATTTATGAAACTTACGTACTTTATCGCACTCGCAACTGCTATCGTTTTAACTTCGGTATTTTCAACGGCCATGGCCCAGCAGGCAGAATACCAAACAATGCCACGTTATAGGGATTTCCGCTTTTCCATTGGCGGTGGCTATGCTTACCGCCTCGGCAACATCGAGAAAACAGGCGATGCCGCATTGGATGATATGAATAAAAAACTGCGACACGGTTTTACAGTTGACGCCGATGCCCAATACTTTTTTAAAGAAAGCTGGGGATTGGGTTTGAATGCCAATTTTTCTTCGGCAAGCACGTCGGGAAATAATGTAACCATACCGGGCATTGATCAAGCCGTGAATTACAAGGAAACGCAAAGCATTGTGTATGTCGGACCTTCGTTCGTCGGGAGAAACGAGTCGGAAAAATTCCTGTTGATTACCCACGTGGGTGTCGGGCCGCTTTTCTTCAATGCCGATATGAATTACAGCGGACAGAGCATTACGGGAAATAAGACCACCGTGGGCGTTAATGCTGGGATTGCAGGAGAATATAAAGTGAACAATAAGACAGGGGTGGGACTTAAGCTGTCGTACGTGATGGGCTCGATTGACAACCTGAACGTGGAAGGACAAAACGTGAAACCAGAAGAGAAAATCAGTGTGTCGAACCTGATGGCGACGCTGTTCATCAGCTTCCGTTCGTGGTAATCCCCAAGCTTATACAAACTATCACCATGGCAAGAAAAATGATCTGTCTCACGGCATTGTTATTATCGGCCTCATTCGTGTTTCCACAATTCCACACCGGAATAAAAGGCGGAGTAAATTTATCGAATGTAAGCATGAATATCAACGGCATTGAACTCGACAGTTATGATCCGCGTCCCGGCATTCATGCCGGATTTATGACCGAATACATGTTTGGTGCTCATCTGGGGTTGCATACCGAGTTGATCTACTTCAACAGTGGAGCCAACATAAATCCCGGACAGTTTAAAAAATGGTTTGATGTTTCCGAAGATGTTTCCGTGACCGGAAGTTTGAACATGCACACGTTTCAGTTACCCTTGTATCTGAAAACAAAGTTCGCACTTTCACCCACCGTCAAAATTTACCTGATGGGAGGCGGATTTGCTACATATGCGCTAAAAGCTGATATGTTTGAGAAGCTGTCGTTAGCGGGCGAAGTACCCCTCAAACTGAAATGGAGCCTGTATGAGCCCAACGTGCGTATTTTTGATCAGGATGAAAGCAATGTGCATCTGCAGCAACGCTGGAACGCCGGCCTGGCAGCCGAAACGGGCATTGAAATCAGGAACAGCATTACCGCCGGTATCGGGTTCCGTCAGGTACTCAACAATATGGCCGCATATGGTATCATCTCGGGCGGCGGCTCAATAAAACCCACCACACAAATGTGGACGGCGACCTTTTCGGTTGGATACTTTCTTTAAAGAAAGAGAAGTGGTTTCTTGACGACCACAACTGTCGTGATTGTGATACTCCCCAACAATTACCCATTGTTGGGGAGTTTTGTGTGAAAAACAGGGGATTTTCATGCGACCACAAGCCTGCCTATTTTGGGTTTTGAGCCGGTTATGCTGGTGAGATTTATTTTCTCAAACATCTTATATATTGCATGTTAACCATCAAAAGCAGGTGAGATTTCTCTGCACCTATTGACATGTTTTAGAAAAACAGTTTATTTTGACTTTGTAATGAAAAAGATAAAATAGTCGCATGAAAAATTTAATCAATCGGCATTTCACTCCCAAAAGGCTGAATGCATTTTCTATGTCTGAACTGTTGGTAGTTTTGGTAATTATCGGTATCCTGGTGTTAATTGCCCTACCCAACCTGATGCCACTGATCTCGAAGGCTAAGAGTGTGGAGGCACAACAGCAACTGGTTTTTTTACACTCGTTGCAACAAAGTTATTTCTTCACCCATTCCAAATACTCACTCTCGCTGGATGAACTGGGTTTTGAACAACAACCACTCGTAAGTGAAGACGGCACTGCCAACTACAAGATTGAGATTGTAGAAGCCGATGAGAATGGTTACCGGGCACAGGCCATGGCTGTGGTGGATTTCGACCGTGACGGCACATTCAATACCTGGGAAATAGATCATAACAAACATTTGAGAGAGACCGAAAGAGACTGAATATGCAACTGATCATTCTGATACCTTTAACGCTGATGATCCTCTCAGATTACAGAAGCAGAACGGTTATCTTGTGGCACTTATTGCTGTTTGGAATAACCGTCCTGATCATAAGCTGGTTGGAGAACGGGTTATGGGAAACATGCACCAACCTGGTAACCAACATATTTTTATCGCTCTTCATTGGATTATGCGTATATGGCTATTTTTTATGGAAGTATAAATCGGTGCAGTCGGTCATAGGAAAAGGGGATATCTTGTTTATCCTGTTTCTGACCCCTTTTTTTACACCCCGGTCGTTTCTTGTCTTTATGCTGGTATCTTTCGTCGTTACCTTGTTGATGTGGATCATCATTGCTTCCATCCGCAGAAATGACAGCAACATTCCGCTGGTATCGGGAGTAGGAGTCTGCCTATGTATACTTCTTCTCTATCAACACTTAATCTGAATCTTATGATAAACGCCCATATCCCCACCGAACTGATCCAGTTATTTTCCAGCAGCGATGCCTTGAATTATCGGATTATTCCCTTTGAAACAGGTGAAAATAACATGCTAAAATGTTATGGCGACAGCAGTACGGCGTATGAGAAAATTATACAGGAGATTGCCATCATTTATGATTTAAGCGTGGAGATTGAACCGGTAGATAATGCGGAACTGGACAAAGCATTGAATTTCTATTACCGGCAGGACCGGACTTTCTCCTCAAATGCACAATCCCTCAATATAAGCCACGCTGACTTTGTAGGTAAACTGATCGAGGAAGCCGATACCTTAAAATCGAGCGATATCCATTTTGAACCGTATGAGAAAAAATGCCGTGTCCGTTTCAGGGTCGACGGGAAGCTGATTGAACGCTATATCATCAATAGAACGGACTACCCCGCACTGGTAAACCGTCTCAAGATACTGGCCAACCTTGACATCTCCGAGAAACGGCTACCCCAGGATGGCCGGATCCTCTTTGAAAGGAACAATCTCAAATTTGATGTGCGCGTTTCGGTGATGCCCACCATCTACGGCGAAAAGATCGTACTCCGTCTGCTCTCAAAAGATCAGCGCCTGCTTTCCCTAAGCTGCCTGGGGTTTAGTGAAAAGCAATATGCCGATTATTATCAGGCGATCATGCAACCCAACGGGCTTATCCTTATTAGCGGACCTACCGGCTCGGGTAAAAGTACCACGTTATATGCCACCCTGGGCATATTGAATCGACAGGATAACAATATCCTTACCATTGAAGATCCCGTGGAATATACGCTGCCGGGAATTAACCAGATGCAGTTGAAGGAGGAGATAGGTCTGACTTTCGGAAGCGCCCTGCGCACCTTCCTCCGGCAGGACCCCGACATCATCATGCTGGGCGAGATCCGCGACCAGGATACGGCTCAAATGGCCATACGCAGTTCCTTAACCGGGCACCTCTTATTATCTACGCTGCATACCAACAGCGCATGGGGAAGCATTACCCGCTTGATAGACATGGGGGTACACCCTTACCTGATATCGGAGACCCTGATTGCCTGTGTGGCACAGAGACTGATCCGGTTGTTGTGTCCCCACTGTAAAAAGGCATTACATCCCGATGCTTCCTTTACCAGTGGGTTTGCTTTAGATCCCAACGCAGGTTATCATGAAAAAAGAGGATGCGAAAGATGTTACTATACCGGCTACCTGGGACGAAAAGCCATTTATGAGGTGATACCGATTGACAAGCATTTATCGCAACTCATTAGAAAAAGTGAACCTGACATTGATGCATATCTAGAGCGTCACAAAATCAAAACATTAAAAGATTCAGCTCTGGAAATGTTTGCCAAAGGTGAAACCTCACTGGAAGAAATTCTTCCGCTTATCAGTGAAACGATATGAACAATGATCAGATGAAAAAATATTCCGCTTTCTTTATTATCCTGATATCCATATCGGTAAACCTGCTTGCACAATCTCTTGAAGAAACCCGGCTGGCTGAGCTGAAGGGTAAACTGCAGCGCTTGTCGTATGCCGACAGCCGTTATGCTGAGAAAGTAGATGTCTCTGTCACCAGTTTCCCGGTTTCCGAACTGATCCGGAGTCTGGCGAAAGCACAGATTCTGAATATCAACGTGGCTTTCGGGCCTGACAAACTCATTAATTGCAACCTGCAACAGGTTCCGATAGTGGATATCCTTTTCTTTATCTGCAAAGAAAAAAGCCTCGAGGTAGAAATAATGGATAACATACTATCCATTATTCCTTATAATGAACCCGAAACGGAGCCTCCAATACACATCGCTTATGATCCGCTGAGAGAGGTGATCACCTTTGACTTTACCGACAGCAAATTGTCGTTTGTAACCAAAAAGATCATGGAGAGCACCGGGTATAACATCGTCATACCTCAGCCTCTATACGAACACCGGGTTTCGGCTTATGGTACGAACATGGATATGAACGAGGCGGTGAGAACCATCGCGGCAGTGAACGGGCTCGGATATGCAAGGCAATCCGAAAGTTCGTGGTCTCTGTTCAAACCCCAGGGAGAACAATCACAAACAACCGATCATGCCTTCCGGTTTGATCAGCTTCTGGTGGACAGCGTCGGGCTGATTACGGCTAAGATCACTGCAGGAAATGTACGTGACATGATACCGGATCTGTTTCACCGTCTTGGAATCAACTACTTTTTATCCAACGATATCAGTCATGCCACCAATATAAATGTGGAAGAAGTTGACCTGCATACTTTTCTGAATGTGCTGTTCACGGGTACCCACATTACCTGGCGCATAGATCATGGCGTGTACATAATAGGCAGCAATACCGAAGGGGAACGTTTATCCACGGTGCAGGTTTTTCCAATGAAATATCGGATGGTAGATAAAGTGTCGGAATTTATTCCTACCGAACTCAAAGCAAACGTGGAGATCATTACCTTTCCCGATTTGAACAGCCTTGTCATCAACGGCGACCAGCGCGCGGTAATACGAATCATGAACTTCCTGAATGAAATCGACCGAAGTGTTCCCTTGATCTCCTTTGATGTGATTATTGTAGATGCCACCGACAAAACGTCGCAATCCATTGGTTTATCCATGGGAGTAGGTGCCAAGCCTTCGGTAAGCGGAGGTGTCATCAGTCCGGGTATCGATTTTTCGCTCAGCGCGGCTTCCGTGAACAAGATCATCAACTCATTCAATGGTTTCGGTTCTATGAACCTGGGTAAGGTAACTCCCAATTTTTATGCCGATCTGAAGTTTCTTGAAGACGCCGGAAAAATCATTTTGAGGTCGACACCCAGGCTATCTACGTTAAACGGACACAAGGCCGTGCTAAAAAGCGGGGAGGTGAAATATTACAAGGAGAGCCAGGTCAACATCATTGGGACACAAAACCCGCTTCAATCGGAATCATACCTGTGGAAAAATGTAGAGGCCAACTTTATACTGGAAATCACGCCTTACGTAAGCCTCGACAGTGTCATCACCCTTCAGATCAATCTCGACCAGGCAGAATTTACCGTGCGCGAGAGCAGCGACGAGGATGCGCCTCCGGGGATGACAAAGCGGAGTTTTAATTCCATCATCAAGGTAAAAGATCAGGAGATGGTGCTTTTGGGAGGGATCGAGAAAAACCTCACCGACACCTCCTCGCGGGGTTTGCCTTTTCTGGCAAGGGTACCGGTTTTACGCCTGCTTTTTGGCAACACCACCAAAATAAGATCCTCCCAGAAGCTGAATGTATTTATCAGGCCGATAATCCTTCAATAGTATGCGACTACTCCCTTCTATATTGGGCGAAATCATCATTGCGGAAGTGGAAGCAAGTAACGGTACTGCTTCTACCCGGGTAACGACTGCCAGATATTCATCAAAAAGTTCCGACATTATTCTTCGGGAGATCGGTCATGAAAAGGAGGAATGGCCGAAGAGAAAGCACGGCATCGCCCTGTTGCTTATCAGAGGTAGCGACGTGGGTACAAAAGAGTTCGCAACCTCCGATAATGATGGAGTGAAAAAGATCACTGAAAATGAGAACCTGCTTTGGACAGTTCATGAAGAAAATGATTTTTCCACCATTGATTTTATACGAAAATCATCCGTTGAAAATATATTGAACGCACTGCGTGACAGGAGCCTTCACATCATGGAAATCACAGTATCCCGACATAGTGATACCGATCTTCGTACCACCCTGCTGGACTTGTACGAAAAGAAGCTGAATTTTGAGCACCTGAAGAAATCGAAAGAGTTCAGCGCATTTTTTTTCGACAGCCTGTTTGATAAGATAAAGCTCCCGTTTCTGCTCTTTTTCTTCGTACTCCTTTTTGTCAACTATATCGCATTTTCCAATATAAAGGAAAAATATGAGATCAGTGAGACAGCTTATAACATCCGACTTCAGAAAAGTAAACAGGAAAGGGAGAACAATGAAAAAGCCAACCGCCTTTTCGGTGAGTACGACAAGATTCGCTCATATCCCCTCGCCCTGCTATCAGATCGCATTGCCTCCTATATGCCGAAGGATGTCCGATTGGTCTCCATGGTCTTCTTCCCTGAAAACAGATCCAATGCCGGAGCCAGGGCCGTAAAAAACAACGCGAATTTGATCATTGTAAAAGGAAAGGCTGAAATTGCCGGTACAGTACTTCTGTTCGCCCAATATTTACAGGAAGATAAATTATTCAGCAAGGTTGACATCATCAATATCAACAATTTGAAGGATAACGGTTCATATGATTTTGAATTACACATCATATTATGAGATACTATAGCGGGATCATCAAGTTAGCGGCATTGATCATACTAATGCCCTTTGTGCTGGGAAAATGCACGTTTTCCAAAACATTTCAATTGTATAATGATTATCGGCAGATTCAAACCCTGGAAGAACAGCTGCCGAATATGGCGTTAAGCCAATCGATGTTGGCACCGGTGCTGTTCTCTGATGAGAACCTGACCAGCAATGGCCGTCTGATCGAACTAATCAGTCCGGCATGTGAAGAAGACAGCATCACAGTGAAGCAATACGAGCCCATATTGCTGGATAGCGAAGGCAATTATAAACTGTATAGTGCCAATATGACATTGTCGGGGAAATATATCGATCTGGTAAAAACCCTGAAATACTGGGAAGGCAATATACAATCAATCAAAATATCATCTCTTCAGTTCGAATATGATGAAAAGAAAATGAAAGAGGAGAAGGTGGTGATGACTGTGATTGTAAGACAGATTGAAAAATGATATGCCAATTTCATGATCAACTCAAAACTTGTTATAAATATGAAGAAAACGTTTAATTATCTTGTTCAAATGAGTAGCGCTTTTTTGATGCAACTAAAATTTCCTTCGAAAATTATTGCTTTAAGTTCTCGAAGACAGGTCGTTCTCATAACGTTTTTACTGACGAACAGCCTCATTATCGGTTGTGTAAATTAAACTGTG
>NZ_DCEN01000039.1:26254-29110 GCF_002316955.1 Proteiniphilum sp. UBA1028 | reverse complement strand
GCATAGTTGGCACGGTACATGTAATATGCATCCAGCGGCTCCCCCCAGGTGGTGAGCAAGCCTTTGTAATTGACAGGCCCCACCTTGTCGATCACACGGTAACCCTCGTCGGGATGCCTCCTGCCGGGGTTGTCGTGTGAATTAAATATCCACTGAAACTGTCCGATGGCATGCTCTCTGGCTTTTTCTCCTAACTGTACTTTTTTCTCCATCAGCTGGTACATCCTGTCTTCGCTCCAGACACCATCCTGGTCAAAGTCACCTTCAGTATGCAGATCGATGGAACGCCACGCTCCATACTCCCCGTTCATCAGTTGATTTTTTAACTCCTCCGCATAGTTGTCCGGATCACCACCGTAGGTACCCGACCAGTTTTGTACCACATTCCAGTCGGTTCCGCTCCCGCCGTTGCAGGTGGTGACCACACGCTGTTTGCTTGCTGTGGGATCCATCTCCCGGATTATCTCCGCACACTCCTCGGCAAACTCTTTCGGGAGAACGCTCTCGTTTTGCAACCCCCACATGATTACTGAAGGAGAGTTGCGCCTCTCTTTGATCCATTGGCGGAGCAGGTTCTTAAAATTTTCCCGGAAAGCGGGCGTATCGTACCAGATGTGGGCCGAAAACTGGGGCCAGAACATGATTCCCTCTTTGTCCAATAGCTCCTTGTAGAACAGGTTGTGTGGTTGATGCGCATCTCTGAACGCATTAAAACCGGCATCTTTCAGCATGTTCACTCTCGCCCGGATCTCCTCCTTTGCGAATGCGTGCGATTGTCCGAAGCGATGCTCATATTCGGCTGTGCCATTCAGAAACAGCGAATTTCCGTTCAACCGGAACGTAGGGTCACCATCATTCCTCAATACCGGCCAGCTGATCGTGCGTATCCCGTACGGAGTGGTTACCTCATCGGTTGCTGTTCCATTCCTTTTCAGCACAGAAGCAAGCTTGTAGAGATAAGGATCACTGTTGCTCCACAAATGTACATTTTCTAACTTCGGACTTACCTGACTGATGATCTTGGTTTCGCCCGGTTCAAGCGTGATCATCTCCGAAAGACGGAAAACGGCCACCCCATTGTCGTCGTTCAGCTTGGTTACAAACTCCACGGTCTCCGGGCTGTTCCCATAATTTTTCAGCTCAGTTTCTATATGCAGATAATGGGTGTCATTATTCCAGATATGAACACCGAAAGGCTCTATTCTCACCTTGTCGACCACCTCCATCACCACCGGCCGGAATATTCCCATGGGTTGCGAACCTTCCGAGAAGCCCCACTCTGAGGAGCAGCCGCCACACACCCAGGGCATGTCGGTGATAAACGAAGGATGCTCGGCTTTCACCGTCAGCACATTATTTCCACCTCGGTTCACGGCATCCGTCACATCCAGCGTGAAGGTGGTTCTCCCCCCCGGATGCCGTCCAAAGCTCTTTCCGTTTAATGTGACGGTTGCATAGGTTCCCACTCCTTCAAACCGGATAAAAAAACGCTTGTCGGCATCATATTCCGACAACCTGAACTCCTTCTTGTACCAGGCGTTGCCATGTCTGTTGCCATGGAGATGCTGGCGGTAGCCATGATAATCATCCCAGTTATGGGGAATATCCACCCTTGTCCAGTCGCCATTCACCTCAAACGAGTCATATCTTTTACTATGCTCTTCTGCGGCCACGGTGCTCCAATCCTCATTCAGTGGTATGATACCTCTTTTTCCTGTGGGTTCAGGCTCAGGGAAACGGAGTTTCGACCTCCCCATAGGTTTCGAAACGGCAACAGCTATTCCGCGCTGGTCATGCTCGTTTACGGCACAATAGAAGTGATAAACCAATCCATCGTGTTTTATCAGAGTCGATTTGTGAGCAAACAGATTGTCATAATCCTTTGAGGGGATAATCAGATCTTCCCCCGTCCAGTCGGTCCAGTTTACCAGGTCATAGGAGGCAGCAAACGTATTGTAGGCTTTGTATTTTCTATCCGCACGAAATGCTCCGAAGTAAAACATCACGTACAGATCATCCATCTTCTGGATGTGTGCATCCCCGGTGATTCCCTCTTCGTGAGAGAGGACCGGATTGCCCGGGTAGCGTTCCCACTCTACCATATCATCTGAATAGGCAATGCCTACCCTTTCGGCCTTGATCTTATTTTGGGGATTGATGCCGCCTGCGTTGTAAAACATGACATACGGCTTCCCGAATGTTTTATCCTCATCACGGAATACACTGCTCTTGTACTGAATAATCTTTTCGAACCACTGGGCATCCTCATCCTCCGGCGACATGGCCGGCTGATCGAAAGCCTTCCACTCATGCGCTACGGTGGGATCTTTTTCGGTATAAGCCACACCGATCTTTAGAGGCCCCGTCTCGTAGCCTGTCTCGGCACCCCCGATGTAGGTCATCCAGTACTTGTCATCATGGCTGTTTAGTTTGTAGCTGCCCCCCCAGTGATGATCAATCAGCGAGGGGTATCCTCCCCGCTGGTTCTCATCCCACTTGCCTTCACGAAAAGAGAGCAGCCTGCCCAAGGTCTTCCACTCCAGCAGATCGTCGCTTTCGGCAAGCCATGTTTCGTACCCGCGACCATCTTTCCCCGATTTGCCATCGTACCTCAGGTAGGTCATATACCATTTGTCGCCCCTCCGGAATATCGTCGGGCAGTCCATTTTCTCCTGATTGCTCTCCGGTGCAATCACCAATCCATATTTATGGGGAGTCTTTACCTCATCGTACACCGCTTCCATCCGTGATTGTGGCACAGACTTTCCGGAGGAGGATATTTTGAACTCCGGAGAAGTTAAAAAAATAAGAAATACAGTTATTATAATCTTGATTCTATTCATTCGTCTGTTTTTT
>NZ_DCEN01000039.1:24822-25979 GCF_002316955.1 Proteiniphilum sp. UBA1028 | reverse complement strand
TCGGTGAGTGTTACACCCACCTGGTCACACCCCATCAGCGAAAACAATTTTTTCTGTTCATTCAGCCCCCAGTTACAGTATCCCGGACTATATCTGTTGCTGATATGCAAGTTTTCTGCTTTCATCTTATCGGCAAGATGCTGTTGAATTAGATCCATAGCCTTTTCAACCGTAAGCGAGCCAATCGCATCAAGCAAATATGCCTCCATCACATCGCCGTTGGTATTCATTGTTCTGGCAATATTTGTGAAGGCAGGCCCTGCCGTACACACAAAAACGGCCAATGATGCGGCGTCTTTCAGATATCCTGCAATTTGTTTTCCTGTATATAATTCGTTGCCTTCCACGGCAATCAATCCTTCTTTCCCCGATACGGTTACATCTCTTTTCAGCTGATATCCACCTGAAATGCCTTCCATGTTCTCTAACTTCCGGAGTATCTCCTCAACGAAAATTTTTGCAGGGTGATGCTCTTCTATGCCGGAGGAGTGAATAAATCGAAAGAGCTCGTCGGAAGAAGGAGCAACGTCCCTGAACGAAAACTGAAAATATTGAAACGGTTCCGGCATCTTTCACCTCCCTCATAGAGATTGATTAAACTCATCCACCGCCTCAAAGAAAGCATGGATATTCTCCGCAGGGGTGTGTGGCGGAAGATCGCATCCGCTGGATATAACAAAGTTAGGATAACTTTTTGTCAGATTCAAGAGATCCAGTGCCGACTGTTTTACTTTGCCGGGATCAGACTGTTTAAAAACAGTCACAGGATCCAGATTACCCATCACAATCAGTCCTGGAGGACACTCCTGCAGGGCTTCGCAAATATCTATGGCGTTGCCGAAATGCAGAGCATTTGCTCCGCTTTCAATCATTGCATGGGTACATTGTCCGCCGTTACCACAATTGTGCAGGATCAGCGTAAAGTCATCATCCTGCACTGCATCTGACACCTGCTTTACAAAATGAGATGAATAGAGAAGGCAGTCTTCGTTGGAAAGAAGCCCCGCCGCAGGCTCCGCCATAATAACGCCGGCTGTGCCCGTTGCTTTCAATGCACGGCAGTAATCAATTAAAAACTCGGTGCACTTTGAAAGAAGTAAAAGAATTGTTTCCGGTTCCGTATAGATGGAAACCATTATTTCGGACATATCGTATAA
>NZ_DCEN01000039.1:0-24562 GCF_002316955.1 Proteiniphilum sp. UBA1028 | reverse complement strand
CCTCTCCACATCTTCTGCACCATTTAGAAGCCTTCCTGTGACCGTAGGTATTTCATCGTCCGGCATATTGATTGAGGCGCCAAACGCTTCCGCCTCCACGGTCAGGTCCATCATTGTACAGCAAACACGCATATCAAATGTCTCAGAAGCAGCCATGACTGCTTTATACTGGACGTGGCCATCAGAGACGGCGTTGCTTACTTTTTCCCCAATAAGCTCGATGCCGGGGTGAGTGATGAAGGGAAATGCGGTACGTTTTTTATCACCTAAAACTGAATCTATCCACTTTTTCATACGATTAAAACTATGTATTTTCACTAAAGTCAGATATTTGCTCGCCATGGCAAAGTACAAACAAGTTTGACTTTGCTCATTTGGCTTAACGCAAATAATTCAAATGTAACGTGCTAAAACTGAGCATCCAGCCAAACAATCCCCTCTCCCGGATCTTTACCATACCCGTCGGCACCTATTGAAGCAGCAAAATCAGCTGTCAAAGGAGCGCCGCCCACAATAATTTTTGTGTCCGGAGAAACAGCCTTTATTGCCTCAATAACCGGTTGAATATTAACCATGGTGGTGGTTAGCAATGCCGAAATACCGACCAATGCACCGGGATATTCTGCTACTTTTGCGACAAATGTTTCCGTTTTCACATCCACGCCCAGGTCTATCACTTCCCATCCGGCTCCCTCCACCATCATGCTCACCAGGTTCTTACCGATATCGTGCAGATCGCCAAAAACAGTACCGATGATAAATACTCCTTTTCGCTTCACTGTGCCGTCGGCAAAGTAAGGTTTCAGGTGGTTCATTGAAACACTCATCGCTTTGGCCGACAATAGCATCTGTGGTACAAAGATCTTTTTCTCCGAGAATTTCTTCCCCACCTTGTCCATGGCGGCGATCAGCGCTCCATTCAATATCTCATCCGGGCTAATACCCGCTTCCAGCGCTTCTTTGGTAATCTCATCGGCACCCGGCAGGCCTTTCATCGCAGGAGGATAGGGTGATGCCAGGTTTATTTTACCAAACTCAACGGACTCAAACAATTTATCAAGTAATTGGGTGTGCATACGATTAAAAATATTTATTCAAGTTTCCCATGTTTCACTAACATCTAAATCTCGGACTGACAATATCTTGATCAATTAAACAACATATAGACCATTATCATGACAATAATTAGCAGCGACCATGCAAGTCCGACAGAACGCGTTACTTTAACAGGCCTATAATTCAGCACCCTGACAGCGGGATCTTCTTTTTTATCCGACAGTGAATAAACGAAAAGGAAGAGGGCGAGCACAGCAAAGATCAGAACAGAAACAAAGAGATAATGTACTCCGTTAAATAGTATGTTGGTATAATACAAAACACCTATGCCCAGGCTGAACGCCGTTCCTGCCGAAAGTATCAATTTAACACCCCGTCCCGATGTCCTTCTCCATAATACGGCAAAAAGGAAGGCCACAGACATGGGTGGGGCGAGAAATCCAAGTATCGACTGGAAAATATTAAAAAAGCTCAATCCCTGTATCCGTGAAATTCCCAAAGCTAAAAAGACAGACAAGAAGGCACCGGCCACGACCACCAGTCGTCCATATTTCTTAATCTCAGGACGTGTGATCTCCGGCCTGTTTCTCTTGATGATATCCATCGTAAAGACAGTGCTCAGCGAGTTAAGAGCCGATCCGATCGTACTTATCAACGCGGCAATCATCACCACAACAACCAGCCCGATCATTCCGGAAGGGAACACTGTTTTGACCAGACTCAGGTAAGCATCCGTCGAATTGCCCAGATTAGGGATAAGGATAAATACAAGGATTCCCGGGAGAATAAACAACGGAATATCAATCAGTTTAAGCCATGCCACGAAATTTGCGCCCATCTGGCCCTGTTTCAGGCTCTTTGCACCCAGTACCGACTGTACCATCGACTGGTCGGTACACCAGAACCAGATGCCCATGATGGGGTAACCCAGTAAAATTGCCAGCCAGGGAAAATCTTTATCATCCAGTGGCTGAAATAACCTCCAGTAGGAAGAGGGCGTGGATTGCAAAACCGCCCCGATCCCCCCTGCCCTGTTTGTAGCCAGAACTACCAGCAGCAAGGAAACACCTATCAGCAGCAGCATCTGAAAAACATTGGTATACGCGATTGTTTTCAATCCCCCCGACACCACAAAGAGGGCGGAAATGGTTACGAGAATCACAACACAGGCCCACAGAGGGAAACTGAGTATCTGCGACATAAAAATTCCACCGGAAAAGAGAGTCAGCCCGAGCCACGAAATGAGTGTGGTCAGAATGGTGTACCAGGCAATATATCGCTGGACAGTAACACCGAAACGGCTACCCATATATTCGGGCAAGGTGGTCACTCCCGCGCCCAGATAACGTGGAGCAAAGACAAAAGCCAGCATCATGATAAATGGGAACGCGTACCATGAGAAGTTGCCCGCGACGATACCACTTTCGAAACCACTGCTGGCATTGGCAATCAGCATAGAAGGCCCCACGTTGGTTCCCCACATTGTGAGTCCTATCGCAAACCATCCCAGCGACTTATTGGCCAGAAACAGGCTTTCGCTTTTATTTTTTTTGCCAAAGCTCGACCACCATGCTATCATTCCAAGAATCAGAAAGTAGGCTACAATTACTGCAATATCCAACTGCGACAAGTCTATCAGTGTCTCCATACTCATTTTATCTGTAGCGATCTACTATTTTTAATGCCTGATCGATCTCCTTTTCGGTTTTAAAGTCCACGTTGATGTGCAACCCCTGATTTCCTACATGGTCGATGAGCGGTTCCAGTTCATCAAGGGTTACCCAGTTTATCATGACCGACTTCCCCGCAGCAAGCACCTTTTCATACAGGTCATACCATCGTGGGTCGCCCCCCTGCGGTTGTCCATACCCCGGCGTCCATTGCAACGCATTTAAATTCTTCAGTTCAAGGAGAGAGTCAAGATGGCGAATGGCATCCACCCCATCGAGATGGTATAGCGTATAATCTATTTTCTCTGTCTGCTCTTTCAAGAAGGGAAGGCAGAACATCCTGAAATCCTCTTCCGATATCATGATAGAGATATCCACCTGTAGTTTTGCCACCTTCCCGGGTGCCCACAGTGAAAAATAGCAAGTGGCCATCTCTCCCTCCTCGTTGATTATATCGTATATCTGATCAAATACGTCAAAATAGACACGGTTTATTTCCGTGAGCTGCTCTATTGTCCGCATCGGCTCCATAATCAAATCGACCAGTACATTATCGGGTCCTTTAAGGCTGGAGAGCACATCCAATCCCTCCATCAGGTCGGGACATCCCACCATATACCGGCCATTTGCCTTTTTCTTCACCGCTTTCAGCAACTCCTTATGCAACTTCCACCACCGGTTGCCTTCATCAAAAATAATTTTCTCCTCAAAACCGGGCGCCTGATGAATCCAGATCGTATCCTCCCTTCCTTCCAGTTCAGAGCCAAGTATGGAAGCCAGTGAACCCGGGCCGAGCTGTGTATTGGCCACCGGTAGTATATCTGCCTTGTAGGAGTTTCTCGACATGGTATAGTGCAGATAATCGGAGCGCCATTCCGGGTCGAACCAAAACTGATTCATATCCCTATGCAGTGCCGGCCGGACAACATCCTCCCAGGGGTCGCCATCCTTAAAGAGATGCTCCCACATAGAAAGGACGATGCCTTTTCCGTTCCACCAATCCAGGTAATGCTGCTTGGATTCTTCAAAATTTGCTTTCCAGGTTGTCCTCATTTTATCTTCATCTTTATCCGAAACTGATAAATTCCACCTTCTCCTGCTCCATTTCATCCGTACAGGATACCTTGTGTGGGTACATCGGTATTTTTGATCCTTTTCTCACAAATACAGGAATGACATCGAGGGGTACCTCTACATTTCTGAGCCAGCGATCACCGTTATACAGCTCCCTGGTAAAGAAATGCATCCACTCCCCTTCCGGCAGGTAAATATCACGCCTGTTTTCTGAATTCATGACCGGAGCAACCATCATCTGCTCGCCAAAATAATACTGATCGTCTATATGACGACATGTTTTATCCTGGGGATGATGTAGCAGCAGAGCACGCAACACCGGCATTCCGGTCTCCGTGGTAATTTTACTTTGCTCCAGTATATAGGGTATCAGCCGATAACGCAATTCCCAGTATTTTCTGATAAGCGGGGCAATGGCAGGATAACTCCACGGCTCGCGTTTAGATGTGCCGTGATAACGGAAATGGGAAGTAAAGACCCCAAATTGCGTCCACCTGATGTAGAGATCATCCGGCAGCACCGTGTTCATAAAATCGGGAACACCGTGAAACCCGGGCACGTCGTGGCTCCAGAAGCCAAATCCCGAGAGTCCCAGCTGCAGCCCCCCCTTCAGCGAAGCGGACATGCCTTCCCAGGAAGCAGCCGCATCCCCTCCCCAGTGCAGTGGGTAGCGCTGACAACCGCTCCAGCCGGCTCTTGCCCAGATAATGCCCTCCCCCGTCACTTCTTCCGTCACTTCGTAGGCTGCTTTCTGGTACAACAGTGGATAAAGGTTGATCAGCTTATCTGCCGGCAACCCGTGATAATCTGCATCGAGATGTATGTTTTCTCCAAAATCAGTTTTTATGCACACCACCCCCATCTGCAGCAGCCTTCTCAGCAAACTTTTATACCATTCCGTCGCTTTATCGTACGTAAAATCGATGGTTCCTGCATAATCCTCCACACTGAAGTTAGAGGCACCGGAGAGGCTTTTGTTGCTTCTGCTTATATAGTTGTTTTCTACAGACTCTTCATACTGCTCCGCATCGCGTGAAATATAAGGCAGCTGCCACAGGCTGACTCTGAAGCCTCTTTTTTTGAGATCAGAGATAAACTGTTCCGGGTTGGGGAAGCGCTCTTCGTTGAATTTCCATTCACACAGCCAGTCCGTTTTGAACCAACCGGTATCCAGATGTATTACATCACAGGGATAATCCTCTTCTCTCAGCCTGTTGCAGATCTCATTTACTTCATCTGCAGAAAAATAGGACATGCGGCTCATCCAGATACCGAAGCTCCACAGAGGTGGCATCGAGGGAAATCCGGTTAGGCCGCGGTATCCGCGTAAAATCTCTTCAGGGTTCTCACCTCCAATCAAAAAGAGATCGATCAGCGGCTCATCGGCCAGGATCTGAACGGAACGCGAAGAGTGATCGCCGAGTGAAAACTTAGCAAACGAGGTAGTATGCAGAAACACCCCATAATTCTCCGAGGACAGATAGAAAGGGATATTTTTATAGCAGCGGCGGTTATTCACTCCCTGTCCGTCCTGATTTCTCATCTGGAATGTTTTTCCGGAGAGATCAATTTTTGTAAACCGCTCTCCCGTACCATAAAAACACTCATCCGGTTTCGACTTAAAGGAGCAGGAAGCCCTCTGCTGCTCTCCGTGGCGTTCCACGCAGGCCAGCGCAAAGGCATCGTGTCTGGCAGGAGAAAACATGTCATAATCAGAAAAAGAAATCTCCTTCGCTCCATCGGGGAAGAAACTAATGCTGACCGTATCGGCAGGGGCCGGAACCAGATCACTCCACCAGTCGGTTTGCGGTTTTGCGAAACTGATTGCTGCTTTTTTATTCCCCCCGTGATCTCTCACAATCCATTCCAGTTCTTTTTTTTCGAAGGAAAGAGGATTCTTTTCCGTCAGTTCATCGGCAAGAGAAAGCATCTCTGAATCCTCCATTACATCTCCGCCGAACGTAAGCGACAAGCGCAGGATTTTAGGTCCGTAGGATTTTATGCGCAGCCTGTACTCTTTCGTCGGAACAGACAGATCCGGAGTAATTTCATTGGAGTTGTGCTGCTGCTGAAAAGGGATCGTGATAAAAACCTCTCCATCTGTTTCATCAATTGCAGTAGGAGTACAGGCCCGCCACAACCGTTCCCCCTCATCGAGTGAGGGACTAAAATCCATAAAATCAAAAAGCTGATAATTTGTCTGTCTCATTGTGTATGTTGTTTCACGTGACCGGTTTAAATTTTAGCGAACTCAATCCACGTCACTCCTTCGGGAGCATCCTCTATTCCTTCCTGAAAATTGCCCATGATGGAATTCCACTCTTCGGCACGCGGATTATGCTCCACGGTCTTCGGGTTCAATTCTTCCAGGCGCTCACCCGCCGGAATGGTGATGACCAGCATAAGTTGCCGCCCGTTTCTGTAAACCATTACATGCTGAAAACCGGCATTGCAGAATCCTTGCAACACCTCGGGCCACTCCTTCCGTTGTGAACGATGGTACTCCATATAATCATGCTGGAGGGCTTCATTCTCTACCAGGTTTGCGGTCATAATGATAGGTTCCTGTTCCGTTACAAACTTTTCGCCGCAATCCTCTTCACGGTTAAAATGGTAAAAGGGCGTTCTGAAAACCTTTATCTCCTGTCGGGGGAAGCGCTCTTTGAGCCTGCTCTCAATCTCTTCCACCCTGCCTTCATCAATATATAAAACCCAGTGATCCTTCCAGTTATAGATGCTGCCCTTCTCAATGTTATACGCTTCGCCAAATTCTATCATATTTTCTTCAGACATCACCTCTGCGGGAGCCACAATCTCTATGACGGCATAGTCTTGCGGGGCAGCGGAGCTGCATCCCTCAAAAAGAAGAACCGATACAATCATAAAGACAGACCCGATGAGCGTGCTAAAAAAAGCAGTGTTTGTCATAGCGTAGTCAATTAATAAAAGAGCCAGTCTACGGTTTCGCTTGAATCATCATCTGTGAGCCCTGCATTTCTGGGGGAGACCTCCGACGTGGTAAAGCCCAGCATCAGCAGCACACCGTTTCCAAGATTCAGGGTGTGCCTGCCGGGAGAAAAGGAATAGGTGTGGACATTCAATGCCGGCATACCCGATAGCTGAACCGCGTTCAACAGAACGGGATCGGCCTGGCCATACAGATTGGCAGAAGCGTCGGTTTCCAGCGTAGGTGCTTTTGCATACGCCCTCTGATCATCCCTGAAGTATCCTATCAGCAACTTCACAGAATCGGCTGTTTCAAATTCCAGGGTTGTTCCGTTTTCTCTTTGAGAAGCTGCATCCAGTCTGAATGCTTTCATATGCTGTAGCTCAGGCGCTATCTCTTCAATCACTGACTCACCTCTTGCTTGTAGCCTTTGTCCCTTTGTTAAGATTACCTGTTCCGTTTTTGGGCTGATAATTTTCACCTCTGCAGGGATCAGTGGCACTACTTGCGCATCGCTCTTCTCCTGCCTGTCGGACTTCAGCAATTGAATGTTCTCCCTGAAATTATGCAGCTCCTGTTCATAATGAGGCAGCAGCTCTGCCCAGGTTTTATTTTTACCATCATCGCCTCCGATGGGTATCCTCCTTTGTGCTGTCTGCATGCTGTTGGCGTAATAATAGGTATCTTCTGTCAGTTCCACCAGCCTTCTGTAATGTTCCAGGCTCTCCTCCAGCAGTGGCAGGGCCTCCTCCAGAGATGCAATATCTTTGCTGTACTGATAGTCAAGTACCTTCACTGCAGCGTTCACCTTGGCGTGAAAGAACCAGGCAAACTCCCTGTAAGCGTATACATCATTCTGCAGACGCAAGAACTCGTCCCTGTTCCTGGTAACACGTTTCTCTGCCTTGTCGATGGCAGCAACGGCCAGATCGCCATGCTTCACAACCTCATCCACAATCTGCAGCGGCAACTCGCCCGTGTGCGGTATGTTTTTCCATTTTCTCTCAACATACTCAATCAGCTTTTCTCCTTCGGGCCCGCACGACTCATAAAAGCCGGGATATATTTTGTACTTGTAGGGGTTGACCAGCTGACTCATAAACATTCCCAGCAACAAGGTCTGCCTGTTTCCCTCGGTGATGCCAAACCTTCTTAGCAACTTGGGTGATATTTCACCGATCTGCTCATACGCTTCCAAAATATTGGCCGATTCATCTCCGGCGCCATAGTAGCTGTCAAGCTGACTGCTCCAGTAAGATATCTCCTGGCTCCTTTCCCGATTGGCTTTCCATGCATAACGGCCCCACGCCTTATACCAGATCCAGTCCCTGTCCGTCTGCTTCAGGCGTTCCCCTCCGGGCAGCTTATCGGCTGTATAAGGCCAGTCCCAATAGGACGCCTGCGGATACACATGCAGTCCGTTTGCTCCATGTACCTCGTGCATTGCCTGAACCGATTTCTGAATAAAGTCGGGGGAGCCATACCTGAAAGGCTCCAGGTTGGCCAGAATATGCACATTGTCGATATGAACCGACCCGAGTGAACTGAGGTCCTGATGAATTTTTGACCAGGGCCCGCGGGGTTCATAGGTTGTAAGAGACTCCCCGTTGTATTTGTGCATGGTGTACAGGTTTCTGTATATGGGAAGCGCTTCGTCCATCACCATTTTCGCATCCGTATCGTGTGCACGGACAATAATAGGCGGTTCATCGATACGGCCCGAAGCTTTCAGTCCATCCCTGACCCCCGGGATGACCGTCTTTGTAAACCACTCCACATCATCCTCGTAGGTAGCCATTGCTTCACCCAGACAGACCAACAAGCCCACATTGGGATACTTCTCAACGAAAGCGGCAATCGACTTTTGTGTATAGTCCGCGATCAACGGCGTGATGGGTCTGTTTCGGTCCTGTGTCTGAATCCCGTAGTGCTCCGCAAATGGCTTTGACACCAGTATATTATAAAACATTTGTATCACATAGATTCCCCGCTTATCCGCCTCTTCGGTCAGAAAGGAGAAGATTTCCTCGTTCTTTCTGAATGTCTCCTCATCCACCTCCACTGCGAACGGATAGTCGTCCAGCTTCACCAGCGAAGCAAACGGATGTCCGTTCCACAAATAGAGGGAGTTCATCCTGTTCTCGACAAGCATATCGAGGTACTCAATCCACAATTCTTTGTCGTAGAACCAGGGAAACGTTTCCGGGGTATAGGGATATTCATACACCGTCCTCCCCGGAAGATAATAAGGTTTCTGAACTCCGATGCAGGCGCCCCGCATCACCATCTCCGGTGCATCCGACAACTTTACCGGCAGAGGTTGTCCCTCCCTGATTCTATCCGAAAGCTCGTAACATCCATAAAGGGCTCCCGACGCATCTTTGCCATACACCAGCGTGTGATTATTATCGGTATCCATGTAAAAGCCCTCATTGCCTAAACTCTCCGGCAGCGAGAACCCCAACTGTCCTGCAATGGCGGAAGCAAGTGAATCTCCTTTTTCCAGAATCCAGAAGGTCTTCCCGCTATCATCCCCGGGATTTGCAGAAGTACTCTCCTCAATAACTACTTTATATTTTAATCCTTCCAGGCTGTTTTTCAACCGTTCAGATCCAAACAATACTCTTTCCGACGCATGTGGTGTAACACGGATCACCACACTCTCTTTTTTGCATGATGCCAGGCAGAGCAGCGCGGCCAGCATAAACAATACTCTTAATTTCATCTTTTTTTCAGCTTCTTATATTGGGCATTCTTATCGTTATTAAGCAGGACGGAAAGAACTCCTTTCTGTACTCAAAATGCATAGGACACGACGACCTCTTCACCCGCTTCAATCCAAAGCCTATAATCACTTCCGTCTATTTTTTCAATCTTCCCTCCTGTCGTTTTTGGAAGATTTTTACTGCTGAAAAAAAGATAACCGGCTCCTTCTGATGCCTTCACGCTGATGTGTTTCTGATCCATCCTGATTTTTATTTCTCCTCCGGGAGTAGGCACCGATCCCTCCATCCACTTCAATCCTCCCAGATGCGGTTTGAGGGAAAACTCACTATATCCTGCTTTCACGGGCTGAATACCCAGATAATATTTACCGAGCAGATAGATGGGGCTGGCTCCCCAGGAGTGGCAAAGGCTTTTCCCATAAGGCCGGCCATACATGGCAAGGTGTTCTGTGCCCCGATCTTCGGGGTTATATTTTTCCCAGAAAGAGGTAGCCCCCTCTCGGATCATTCCGCCCCAGTAATCTTTCATCTCCTGCATCACCAGATCGTGCTCCCTCAGTTCACACAAAGCTTCCAGTTCGTAGAAACGCATGTAGGGAGTCGTGATTTTCATGATGGAATCGTTTAACAGCACCGATTTCTTGACCGATTGTTTCTGCGCAGGAGTCAGGTAATCATAAAATACCGCAAACATGTTGGCATAGCGGGTTATCGCCGTCTGCTGAACATTGTTCAAACGGCTGTGAACCAATGCCTGCCGCTCCTCATTCCAAAAAGCAGGTATCAGCTTCTTCCTGAGTTCGTTTGCCAGTCTGTCATATTTCGCCCGTTCCTCCTCGTTGCCGTTCAGTCCGGCACAAAGCGACATCGTCTCCAGACTCCGGCAGAAGAGCACCTGTTCAAAAGAGAGTTCCCCCTGTTTTTCCATGTAGCCGTCTGCCCAGTCCACAAACACCCAGTCGCCGGCAAGCCCCTCCACCATTCCGTTGTTGTTGGTGCGCCCCAGCACGTATTCCATCAAGGACTGCATGCGGGGATATATCTGTGAGATAAATTGCTTGTCGCCCGAAAACAGATAATAGTCGTAGATAGACATAAACCAGTAGAAGGTATAATCCATAATCGTGTTGATATGGCTGGTTACCGGATCCTTCCCGCCCAAAAGCCAGATGCTGTTTTTAACGGTCTGTGAATCAAAAAAGATGTAGTAATTCATCAGATAACTCTGGTAGGCGTCGCCGCTCCACACCCATCGGTCCCGCTTTATACCGTCTATAAAAAACTCCCGTGTTGTGAGATGCATCGTATAGGCACTCACATCCCATATCTTATTCAGCTCCTCGTCGCTGCTCCGAAAAGAGCCCCGGTAGGCCTCCGGCTTATACTCATACAGCATGCTTACGCCGTTGTACTTCACCCCTTCATCTTTTGTGATATAGACATACCGGAATGCCTTGCTGTTTACCAGGGTAAACGTATCCGTGAGGCCGTATATAAGCCCTGCCGATTCATCCCTGACCCTGCCATCGCTGATGAATAATCTGTCCAGTGTTTCGCAATATGCCTTATCCAGTGCCTCCTCGCGGCTTTCACCGTAATAGATCTGCATCGTTCCGCTACCACTCAGTTTTTCAAACTGCAGAAATCCAATCGTCTCCTTTCCGAAATCGTACAGCTCCCCCCCGTTCACCCCCTCTTTCCGGTCGGCCCCGAGCGGTGTTACTGCAAGCCTGTATGCCGAGGGCAGCGCATCGATCGAATTAAAACTGCCCGATCCTGCCCTGTAATAGGTGGTGGCTGAGGTGTCACTGGCCTTCCCGCTTTCATCGATCCACTCTTTGTCTTCGAAAGTCACTCTCCACGAATCATCCGATTTTACGGTTCTGCCATTCACAAAAATTGCCGGGGGAGTAGCCTGATTCCATACTTTGATGTTGAGCTGATGTTTTCCTGCGGGCAGCAGAAACTTGTCAGGCATTCCGAACTGCAGCTTCCCATCCAGCTTGATGTTGTAGGTTCCCTCCACATTTATTTCAATCTCTTCCGGTTCCGACAGATCCAGTTCCTTGCTGAATTCCACCACCACGTAGTGACTGTCTATCTTCCAGAAGGGTGGGAAAAAAGCCCCCCTTTCGGTGCGGCGGTTATTCATCTTGTTCCCCAGCCAAATCTCATAGTCCCCCGGATACCAGATCCAGGTGGCGGGAGTTGCTGCTTGCATAAGCAGTTGAGAGATCATCATCATTCCCGTGATCAGCAGAAATTTGTTTTTAACGATTGAAATTATTTTATGCATAATGAAATGAGTATTAAAATTAGTATCACACAAGGAGGTGATTAAAGCGAGTTTCATATGATACCTTTGAAAAACAGATAATTTTAGTCATATGAGAAGGGTTTATATATTCAGATTTTGCTCCTGCAGGATGTCGTAGACCTTGATTATTTTTCCTGATTGAAGTGAACGATCCATGGCATGAAGCAGGGCAACGGTGCCCACTCCCTCCCTGATATCGGGATAAGCAGTAAAACCCTGCTCTATGCTGTCCGCAAAATACTCCAGATAGTTCTGATACTCACCGGCATGATGACTCTGCCCTTCGAACCGGAAATAGTAGTTTTTATAGTGGTCTCCCCAGGTTATCATTTTCTCTTCACCGCTGCGGGTGGTTACCGCGTAGCGTAACTCGTGATAATCCGCCTGGCTTGCCCCGTAGGTACCCCTGAGGATGCAACTCATCCTGCTGTCACGCGTCGGTGGCTGCGTGGGAGAAGTATAGACCCCGCTTACCCGAGCAACCCTTCCATCCCTGGCACGAAAAATAAAATGCATGGTGTCTTCATTCTTCAGGCCGGCTTCTATTCCGTTCGGGCTGATCATCCCAAAGCCCACCACCTCCTCAATGTCCGGCATATACCACCGGATAAAATCCACAGGGTGGCTCAACCCGCCATAAAGCCATTTGAAGTCGGATCTTAACGACCACTCCTTACTCAGGAACCAATGGTGATCGGCATGATAGTATGCTTCTATTGTGATTAAATCACCAATGACACCCTCCTCGAAGTCTGCCCGCTGCCGCTTCATCGGTTCAAAGAAACGGGAACTCTGGCCGACAAAGACTTTTCGTTGCTGCGTCTCTGCCAGTTCCGTCAACTCCTTTGCAAGTGACAGATCATGGATGAATGGCTTCGTGCAGACCACATGTTTCCCTTTTGCCAGTGCCTGTTTTACGTGGGTTGCATGAAGGTTGTCGGGGGTATAAATAGCGATGATATCAATATCGGGATTATCAAGCAGCTCTTCGTAATCGGTGGTGTAAGTCCGGAGATTAAATTCCTCTGCACGTTGAATGCAAAGATCTTCATTTCTGTCACAGATATTCACCAGATTCAACCTGCTGCTTGTGAGTACGGCCGAGATGGCACTTCTGCCTTCTCCCAGTCCAAGGATAGCGATGTTTTGCATATCATTCGAATAAATAATGAAATTCTTTTATTGGGCCCGCATTTACTTTCACACTGTCATTTACCATCGGCCCGTTATTTTCCCATACATTTCCCGGACCATTGGCATTCTGAAGGAACTTTTCCCCTTCTGTCCAGTTGTCCTTCACGGTTATGAATGAAGATCCTTCATCCGTATAGAGGTAAAACCAGTGAGAAGGGATGTGCACGTAGCCCGGGCTATATATATCGTGAATGTAGTTTTCTGAAACAAGCGTTCCCGGCTGATTTCCCAGGGTGTATATCCCGGCCACATCAAACATATGTTTCGCGTAATGATGGATATGATTGGCATGAACGGTATTGTCCCGCATGACTCCCGGATTGCTGTTCCACCCCCATCCCAGGCTTATTCCGGTGTAGGACACTTCCCTGATTTCGTTGTGCGCAATAAGAATATTGTTTACATACCCTGCTGCAATGGCTACGCAACCCCAATCTTCGTTTGTCACATCCTCGAAAAGATTGTTCACAATTTGCTGATGAGTGCAGACCTCTCTCTGATCCCACGGGTTATAGGGATAGTGCGTTTCGTGTGCCGATGGGGAGAAGCTGCCGATCACCATGCCGTTTCCGCCGATATCCTTGAAGAGAGAGCCCTCCACTTTTCCTCCGCTGTTGCCCAGCCCATAGTCTAACCCCGTAGAGGCCAGATGCGTGAAAAGACATCGATCGAAATCAATATTTTTCGTTCCCGACAGCGTGACGGCAGCTGCAGGCCGCCCAAGCCACCCCTGGTTGTCCAGATCGTGGTTACCCTCCCTTTTCATTTTGGGATGAATCCGATACGCTTCCGTCAGGTACATCCCCGCCTGCAACGGGACATGCCCTTTTTCAGTGGGGCGCATCCAGGTAGTATGGCTGAACTGAATATTTCTGAACTGAATATTTTCTACAGGGCGATCAAGCGTACCCACTATCGACACCAGCGTTTCAATTGCAGGCACAACCGCATTCAGGTTGTTGATATCTTCGTCTTCACGCGGCATATAGTACAATTTCTGTTCCCTGAAATCATGAAACCATTCACCCGGCTCATCGAGTAATGCCATCGCGTTGGTCAGGTAAAATGCAGACTCACTACCGGAGGTCGTCATCGGACTGGGCCAGGGACGGACAAACTGCAGCCTGCTCTCCGGATGATGGAACCGTACGGCTGCAGAATCACCGCTCACCTCAATCGATTTGATCCGAAGGTTGGAGATGCACCACATCTGATGCAGCACCATCTCCGCGTAAGGAGCATCGAGCACGGCCTCCACAGCCTTAGCAGGCACCCAAAGAATTTGATTCTCCACATCATTCTGCCGTATCCGGCTCATATTCTCAAAATCGGCCACATCTCTGGCACGTATCGCTTTCCTGCCGTTTACCCAGAGTTGACGAAAGTCCAAAGGGCGACCGTTATAATCGGGCACATCTGCCACCCAATATTGGCCGGACTGCTTCCATCCACCGACCAGCATACCTCCGCTGATCGTCACCTTCGCTCCCTCATCTGCGGAGATGGTTGTGGGTGATTCGGCGGTTCCGCTATCTTCGGGACGTAGACGAATCGGTTCATACACATAGTATGTACCCTCTTTCAGGATGATATTTATTCCATCCTCTATCCCGGGCATTTCTACCCTGCGCATTTCACGGGCCCGTTGCAGGGCTTCCTGTAGCGTCTGGAGCGGATACTCCACCGAACCTTTATTCCGGTCGCTGCCATCAGGCGATATCCATATTTCCATGGCAAAGAGTCCGGAAAAAAAACAACTGATCAGAATCGTTATACCCAATCTTTTCATTCATCACCTCCTTTTATCTTGATAACGGCATCCAGACCGTCATTTCTGTTTTACCTCTGTTGCCCCATGCGTAATAGGGAATTAACCGGATATCCACCTTTTGCTTCTCCTTGGTTACCGGCCGGTATAGCTGATTCTTCCACGACTGTCCGTGGGAGAGTAATTCGGCCTTTCCCTCAAGACAGACTACCGGGCTGCCGTCAATCATCATCTCACGGGGCGTAAGTTCGATATCTGCAGGAATCAGTATATCATCCATGTCGTATGCTCCGGCTACATCAATCGACTCCAGACAATACACCAGCGGGCCCCTCTTCACGGCAACCTGGTTCCTGATCTCCTCTGCCAAGGGGTTTGCTTCCATCAGCAGGGTTTGCATATCCAAATCCAGCTCGATCACGTCTCCCGCTCTCCATGCTCGTTTTACTCCGGCGTACGTACCTTTTGCCAGGTCCGTCTTCACCGGCTTGCCGTTCACCTTCAGTTGCACGTTGCCACTCCACTGCGGAATCCGCAGAAAGAATGAAATATCATTATCGCCTGCAATCCGCTCTACAGTAAACTTAACCTTTCCATCCGCCGGATAGTCAGAAACCTGTGAAAGGGTGATCGATGTTCCGTCCGGCAAGGTTGTATTCAACTTGTTTCCGCCGTATGTATGGAACCACAATGCGCTTTCGGATACCGAATAGAGGTAGTTGTGCACCTCACACAGAGTCCTTACCGTATTGGGCGGACAGCAGTTGCAAAGTTTGATGTACTCCTCCCGCTCTTTAGACCAGCGCATGGTATAGGGGAAATCTTCCGACACGCGCAAGGGGTTGGTATAGAAAAAGCGGTTGCCATCGAGGCTAACGCCAGAAAGCACGCTGTTATAAAGGGTTGTCTCCACAATATCTGCATATTTCTCTTCGCCGGTAATCTTCAACATTCGCCAGTTAAACAGCGCATTGCCTATGTTCGCGCAGGTCTCGTTGTGCGCCGTGCTGTTTGGCAGCTGAAAAGCCCTGCCGTAGGCCTGATGCACCTTCTGTACCGAGTCGGGCTCATAACTTGTGCCATCGGGCGAGGTGCCATCGTAGAGTGCGCCGCAGGCTCCCGTGATATACATCTTCCGGTGCACGATGTCGTGCCAGATCGACTCCAGGTTATCCTTCAGAAGTGCCTCACCCGTCTCTGCATAGACGTCGGCAACCCCGGCATAGAGATAATTCGCCCTCACCGCATGGCCCATCGCCTTTGTTTGCTCCCGGAAGGGAATCCGGTCCTGATTGTCATCCGTGCCATTCTCCACCAGATCCCGTATGTTGAGCAGTCCCTCCGCCAGCTTTAGATAGTCGCTGTTGCCCGTCGTCCGGTACATTTCCACCACGCCCATGTAGTGAGAGGGACAGATCGCGTTGCCGGCCAGCTCCACCGAATCTGTTTCATAGAAATTTTGCAGAAAATCGGTAGCCTTTACCGCTATATCCAGCATGGAGCGCTTGCCGGTCGCCCGGTAATGCACACATGCCGCCGTCATCAGATGCCCCAGGTTGTAGGTCTCAAAATTGAGCCGGTTATCAAATGCGGTTTCTCTGTTTGTTTGTTTTCTCTCTTCGATATTCACCGGAGTATGAATATATCCGTCGGCGCGCTGTACTTGAACCAGTGTCGCAATAATGCGATCCATCAGTGCATCCAGTTTGGGATCTTTTGTCATCGCGTACACCGATGCCACCCCCTCAAACCATTTGTAGAAATCGCCATCGTGAAAAGGAGGCCCCTGATGGCTACCTTCCTCTTTGCCGGCGGCAATCTCGAAGTTTCTGAACGAATGCGATACATCCGGATCATTCAGTGTGTTCCACATGTTCAGGATCATCGTATCTTTATAGACTCCGAACCGGTCGGCCCAGAAACCATCGGTCCATGCCACGGCATCCATATCCACATTGTTCATTACTACATGTTGGCTGTTCACTGTGTTCAGCAATCCTTTTTGTTGCGCCATTCCCGATAAAGCAAAGCAAAACAACCCCAAAGGGAATAGAAACTTTTTTTTTCCCATTACATGAATGTGTATTTATACGAAGAATTCACAATAATCCTTAAAGTATTTTATTTCATTGTCTGTATTTACCGTTACTGCATATCCTTATAACGGTTCTCTAGATGGCATTGTACTCATCAATAACCCGGATTCTGACCATATTCCTCCGCATTTTCCAGCACATCCAGTTCAGCCTGCGGAATCGGGCGCAGGTAATGTTTTTCGGGATTAAAAGCAGTAATATCCGGATTCTGTTTTCCCTGTCCCAATCTGTTCTCCAACTGCTTAGTTCTTTTTAAATCCGGCCAACGCAGATGTTCTCCGGCAAGTTCCCGAGCTCTCTCATCCAGCAAAAAGTCAAGATCGATATCGGAGATCGACACCTGCATTTGCGATGTATGATCTACAGGGGTTTTTACTGCAGCTCTCGTTCTTAAAACGTTTATATAATATGCAGCATCGGGAGAGGTCTTATTTAATTTATAGCTTGCCTCAGCCGCAATCAGATACATCTCTGCCAGACGCATGACAACCACATTTTTAGTCCCTGCATCCGATCCAGGATTTCTGTCGGGATCCCTGAATTTTTTGAGTGACGGATAATAGGGATTATTGTTTGCGTTGGTCGAAATTGTCCCGTCAAAATTGTATGTATCGTTGATATCTTTCACTCCGTACGACCTAGAATCTTTATCCGTGATGACTTTTTTGGTATAAAACAATGCGGTGTCACCCGGTTGAATGACCACAGAACCGGGAGAAAAAGATTTCTCAAACCGCGCAATATCGGTTGTCGTCCAACTGTAAGACTGGGTAGTCAAAGGAAGATTAAATGCTTCCCTGAAAGAACCATAATACCTTGCATCGATATCTTCATCGAAAATATCCAACAAGAATTTGGTAGGCATCAATCTGCTTGCCCCATCTCTTCCATATTCCGTCACCTCTAAAGAGGGCATCCCACAAAGTCCGGTATACTTTGCCAGATACCATCGGAACAATCGGTTGGCATTTTTCGGTTGCGGATTCAGGGCGGAATTGGTCGAATGGGTTATTACCCACAAAGCCTCGGCATTGTTCTTATTGTTCGACGGAGCGAAAACCTCATCATAAGTATCGTAAAGACGGCACCCGTACTGTCCTTGATTATTGATCAACTCATTGGCTGCATCCAATGCTTTCTGATAGAATAGATTCGCTTCGGCTCTATTGTTTTCAAAGTATTCCAAATAAGAGGCTCGAGTCAATGCCGTTCTAGCAAGCATTCCATACGCCGCTTTTTTATCGGCTCTCCCTACCTGATCCTGATTATACGGTAATATTTGTACCGCTCTTTCCAGATCACTGATGATCAGATCATAGAAATCTTTTAAAGGACTTCTCTTGGCTGTCAGAGGAACACCTGTTGTCTCAGTGGTCCTTAAGGTCACTCCACCGAAGGTTTCGGCAATCATCCAATAGGCGTAAGCTCGTACAAATCGCAACTCGCCTTCTTTCGCCAGTTTCACATTATCATCTGTATATCTCACATTATCAATCCTGTTTATTCCGGCATTGGCATAATTCACGATTTCGTATAAACGTTGCCATGTATTTTTTATTTGTCCGGTAGTAGCATCCAATCTTTCAGTATACACCAACAGTTGTTCCGCATACGTTCCCCTGGCACCCATATACCATAAGTCGGTTCCTCCTTCAAACAGGAACATCACATCTTCCCTTCCGTAAAATTGTGCACCGAAATTATAATAGGCCGAATTCACCAATGCGTTCATACCTTCTTCTGTACTGAATACGATAGAGGCTGTTGAGCCCGATGGATTATATTCTTCCAAACTACACGCTCCAAAGAAGGAGAGCGCGATTATCAGAGATACTATTTTATACTGAAATTTCGTGTTCATAATGATCATTCTATTAAAAATTAAAATTAACACCAAATACAACTTGTTTTGTCAATGGCATATCCTCGGATCCACCACGTTCAGGATCATAATTCTTTATCAAATGACTTCTGGCTACAGTCAATAGATTAGAAGCTGTAACATAGAATCGTAACTTATCAATCCCCATCCTGTCCGATAATGCCACAGGGATTGTGTACCCAAAATTAAAATTTTTCACCTTAAAATATGATCCATCAATATAATTCAGAGACATGTATCCAAAGTTATCATATAGCCTACCGTCTTTTTTTGGTCTCGGAAAATCATTTGAAGAATTCTCCGGCGTCCAGTAATCCAGGTAATCAGGGCTATTGGAAATACCCGAAGGATCAAACCTCCCTAAGAATTGGGCATCGATCATTTGTCCCCATCTCAACAGCATAGATACTCCCAAGTCAAAGCCTTTATAATTAACAGAATTATTCAGTCCGATAGTGAACTTGGGAGATCTGCTCCCCAGATACTGTCGATCGGCAGTGGTGATATTGAAATTCCCATCGCTATCCACCACTTTCAGGCTGCCTGGAGTAAAAGCATTTTCCGCTCCGTTCAATTTATATTTTGCCATTTCCGCTTCTTCCCCCAATTGCCAGATACCATCCAGCTTATATGAGTAGAAGGAATCTATTGGTCTGCCTATCAGCAAAGATCCGATCTCCGGATTTTGTCCTTGTATGATATTTTCGCCGGTAATCAAGGAGACGATCTTTTCTTTATTGGAAGTAAATGTAAGCGTTGAGTTCCATTTCAGAGACCTTCTGTTTATATTTACCGTGTTCATTGTAATTTCTATTCCTTTATTATTGGTCTTCCCGATATTCTGATAGGTGGAGAATTGTGCCGAGCTGGACCCTCCTGCGCCCGTGGATGGCGGTAGACTTCTGGCCATCAATATATTATCCGTATCAATATTATACAAATCGAGGTTAATATCGATCCTGTTATTCAATAGCCCGATATCAAAACCGAGATTCGTGGAAGTTGATTTTTCCCATCCAAGTGAAGGATTACCTACCAGATAACCGAACTGATACGCTAAAACAGGAATATCATTAAACCCAAACCGTGTATTGGCAGACACACTTCCTCCCTGTGTGGCATAAGGTGGAGCACCAGCATTTCCTGATGTTCCATAACTGGCCCTTAACTTTAAATTGCTTAACCAATCTGAGGAGAATGCCATAAAAGGTTCATCATTTATGCGCCATGCACCCGAAACAGAGGGAAAGAAATCCCACTGATGCCCTGGTGCAAGTGTGGAAGAACCATCCCATCTACCGGTAGCCGTAATATAATATTTACCCAGATAATTGTACGAAAGACGCATTGCCAGACCAAATGTCTGGGATTGTATGTAATTTGAATAAATCAACCGGCTGGCAGGATCTGTAGCACCCAGGGAGTAAAACAGATAGGAATCCAGCAATTGATTATTTCCACTTGATGAATAGCTTTCATCCATATTTTTGATCCATGTGGAAATTCCGGTTGCCTCCAGATAGTGGTTCCCAATATTTTCGGAATAGGTGATTATATTGTCCCATGTATAGTTCCTGAACAGATCTTTATTCACCTGAGCCTGGTTTATGTAACTTCCACCATATTGGTTGGTGGAATATTGACCGTTATATATACCTCTTCTGTGTGAGTTTACAGATGTGGAAAGATTAGACCTCCAACTTAATTGCTCAATAGGCCTGAGAACCAGATAAGCTGTATTAAACGACCTCAGAGCAATTGTATTATCAATGGCCTTATTATCTGAGGCATAATTGGCCAACGGCGACAATCTCTGTGCGTCACCCGATACCGGGAACAGATTTATTTCCCCATTTTGGTCATACGGAGTACCCAACGGAATATAGGTCATCGCCTGGATTAGCATGTTGCTTGGAACCCTGTTCTGATCAAAATAAGTCAATTGTGAATTGACTCCTATATTCAACCATTTTCTTACTTCATAATCAAGATTTACCCGCAACGTGTATCGGGTAAAATCATCTTTTTTAAAGATACCCTCTTCATTGTAATAACCTAATGAAAGGTAAGAGCTCAATTTATCGTTATTGGATGAAACCGTCACGTTATGGCTCTGCTGCCTTCCCTGGCGTACCAGTTCGTCGATCCAGTTCACCCACTGGTTGTTTTGTATGGCATTCCATTCTTCGTTCGAAAATATTTTGAAATCATCCGCCTGGGACTCCCACTGTCCAACCGCCCTATACGCTTCTCTTCTCACATCCAGATACGACTCACCGATCCGAGGTGTCGGATAATCGACAAACCCGTTGACACCATAATAGCCATCGTACTTCAAACTGACTTTATTTTCCTTTCCTCTTTTCGTGGTAATAATTACAACCCCATTGGCACCTAACGACCCATATATCGCCGTGGAAGAAGCATCCTTCAACACATCGATACTTTCTATGTCATTGGGATTCAGATCTGCATAGGATCCTCCCTGCACACCGTCTATGATGAAAAGCGGTTCGGTATTTCTTGTCTTATTCCCATAGATATCCGTATATCCCAAGGTTTTGGTTCCCCGTATGGTAATATTCACCCCTGACCCTGCACTTCCACTCGACCGGGTTATATCCATTCCTGCCACTCTTCCCTGAATAGCATCCATGGCATTGGATGTTGGGATTTGCACAATATCCGACGTCTTTACTGATGAAACGGCTCCCGTCAGATCCCGTTTTCTTGTAGTGCCGTAACCAATTGCGACCACTTCATCCAAGGTGCTGACCTCCGGTTCCATGACAATTTTCAGATTATCATTACTCTGATTCACAGATATTCGCTGCGTTTTATAACCCACATACGTTATCTGTAAAACACCTGAAGAAGGGAGCTGCATCATGAAATTTCCGTCAATATCTGATACTGTTCCGGTTGAAGTTCCTTCCAGAAGTATGGAAACACCGATCAAGGGCTCTCCAGTCTCATCCACAATATTTCCTCTCACCTGAAAAATCTGCTTTATTCCTAAACTTTCAGATAAATGATCAGAAATACTGTTCGCTAATAACAAAGAGGGATTGATCATTCCAAGCATAAAGAAAACAATACTAATAACCAAGATTTTGCCCATCGAAAGTTTTACGTGCTGATACCAAACTAAAGATACATTCTTTAACATAATCATAGCATTTCAATTAATAACATAAAGTTAGACATCTTAAAAAATAGACTTCATACTTTGTAGTTATGTACTTAATGTTCTTCAATTTTAACATAATTAATTACAAGAAATTTTATTTAACCATCATCTGGTAAGAATATAAAATTTCAACCTTAAGGAATCAGATAGGGGACAAATAGTTGAGGATACCAACCTGGGTACCCTCAGTTTTAATTATATAAATCTTGCTATTTTCGGTAGACGTTACTTAATACCAGGGATTCTGATAATAATTTCCACCACCTTCCAATGCCTGGATAAATGCAGTAGGTATGAAACGTAAAGCATATTCGGGTTTAAAAAATACAGTCAAATCGGGATGCGTACTCTATAAATAGCTATTATCCTCAAACATACCTGCTCATTTCAGGTTATAATGCCTGAAATATTCACCGCATAATTCACATCCTCTTTCATCCAACACCGTACGCAACGTAACTTCTCCGCTTAAAGGTTATGCGCCAGCCTGGGCACGTACTTTTGTTAATATACTGAGTCGCATCGCTTTCACCATTTACGTTAATGTCAGCTTCCGCCTCAATCAGACATACTTCGGTCATACGCATCATGAAAGTAGCGTTGAGGTTACCGTTTCTTCTTTGATTGGTATTTGCCACATAGAAATTGTTGTTATGCTTATTGAGTGTCGGATAGAAGTAATTAAACGGATTCTCAGAGAATCCGTCGGATGCATAATCTCCCGAGGGATTTTGGTGTACATAACCGGACTCCCGGGTCACTTTTTGGATACTGCCTTAAATTGACCGGATCACGTTTTCCGGATCCAGGCGGAGCTTAGGTGTCAACGAAGGTTGGTTTGCATCCTCTTTGTCCCTGTAGCCGATGGCCACTGCGAACAGCGTTTTGTACCCGTCCTGTTGCAAAATCCGGTCGTATTCTTCACTTTGAATCCCCTCCATGGGAGTCGAGTCGATCTCCATGCTCGCGCAAGCACTTAAAAAGAAACCGAGGGAAAGATATACCTGACACGCCAGCCACGTTTTAATCTCTGCCTCGTTCCTGGATTTTAGTACCCGGTTGTAATACAAGCCGGCCTTTTCCGGTAAAAGGGACAGGTTCTTCTCTTCGAAATCCTTCACGTCCTCCACTACGCTAAAAACCACCACGTGGCTGGCATCGTTCACTTTGCTCCCGTTGTTGTAGGAGACCTTTGCCAGTTCTTTTTTCGTTTCTGTATCGAAAATAAAGGTGAACTTCCAAGGCTGGCTATTGATGGATGAGGGGCTCAAACGCAGAATCTCTTTTAATTTTTCGATCGTTGCGTTATCTATTTTTAGGGAGGAATCATACTTTTTTGTCGTGTACCGGCTCTTTGCAATATCTAAAAAACTCATGTTTAATGCTTAATTATAAATAAAACTTATATCGATACTCCTGCAAATTGTATGCCAATCAAAAGTCAAAATCCCGGGATCGAAGCCGTTTTTTATCTGATTTCCGTCTCTTTTCCTCCAATCGTGTTTGAATGGATGTAAAAGTGGGTTTGGTAGCAACCCGCTTTTTTTTCGAAGCCAGGGCGTACATAACAAGTTGGAAGAACCTGGCTGTCACGACTTTCTTGTTCTTCCACTGGCTACGCTCCGATTCGCTACTAATCTGCAGTACTCCATTTTTGTTAACACGATTCGCCAATTTTTCAAGAATCAGTTGCTTCTGGTCATCATCAAGCACGCCCGACATGTTCACATTGAACGACAACAGCACCTTCGACGCTACCTTGTTCACGTTCTGGCCTCCGCTTCCGCTGCTTCTGACAGCGGTAAAAACACACTCCTCAATCAGTTTATCTATATCGACATCCATCGTTCCTGCATTTGACAACACACCGACAAATATACCCTTTTGTTCGGTAAGTAAACGCCCTTGAAGAGTTCAATAAAGAGAAACCGACGGCATTTTCCATGAATTACGGGGAGTTCGGGATCAAATATGCCATTCTCATCGCTCCACGTATTTTTTAAAATTATCCAGTATAGCCTGCCATCCCTGCTTTTGGAACTCGACAGAATTTTGATCCTCCGCGTCGAAGGTTATGATCACCAATGTGCTGCCATTTTCACTATCAAACGTGATCTCCACGTTTCTTCCATCGTCAAGCATGTAGGCAATTTTCTCGTATTCCGTTACCTCGGTGTAAAGCGCATTAAAGTCAAAGCCAAAGCTTCCGTCTTTCGCTTCCATTCTCGCGCTGTACCTTCCTCCTACGCGAAGGTCGTTGGTCGCCGTGGGACAATGCCATAGCGGGTCGGCAAAATTCCACTTCGTGATATGTTCCGGTTGATTATAATAATCCCATACTCTCACCGTGTCGGCATTCACTACCGTTTGAATCGTGATCTTTATTGTTTCCATAGCTGTATTTTATATCATCAATGCATCAATCTCTCCGAGGGTAAGGGAATCTGTATTTGTACAGCTCCCTTTCCTTGTCGGTATAGAAGTTAAACAGATTAACGTTCTACAAAGTTTACCCGGGCATGGTATCCAGACTCTCCACCCACGACCACTTGTTCCACCCATGAGCCGATGTCGTATGCCGGCAGATCGATCCGTTCCTGCTACGGCCGAAAATAGGGTCCACGCTTCAACCTGATTGCGCT
>NZ_DCEN01000027.1:12141-12860 GCF_002316955.1 Proteiniphilum sp. UBA1028 | reverse complement strand
CTCTTCTAAATAAGTTTGAAGCAATTTTATGGAACGAAGTTGCAGTTTTGGGGTATAAGCAATTTGGTCGCATAACGCCTTTTCGGGCGAGGAAATCAGAAAAGCGTAATCATCTTGAACGACTGGCGAAATTCCAATAGGGTAATAATTCGCAGGACATGATATGTAACTAAACAGACCGAATTGGTTTTTAAAACTCCGGCTTCTCTTTAAGGTCATCGAGACCGTATTAAATACTCTTTCGGGTATTAATCCATAAAACCGTAACGCACTTTCCATTGATACATACGAAGGGCCATAGAGATGGTTGGCAATCAGCTCAGTAGATATGAGTTTTTTTGAGACTTGAGGAGAAACAATATACATTCCTCTCTTTAGTCGAATAATAGTACCCTGTTTTTCTAAATCGGAAATTTTATCGTTTAATGATTTATGAGCAGGATAAATACTTCGTAATGAGGTGTAATCTATCGGAATAATACCAAAATCGAGTAGGGAATTCTTAGAGTAATTATTTTTTACTTCGCTAATATAGCCATTATCTGCATAGTTAATCGACTTTTTCTCGATTTTCTATGTAAAAAGTTACATTTATTGTTAATCAAGGTATTTTACCAGTTCTTTTTTCATGTCTTCATCAATCTGTCTGTAACGATTAAAAGCCTTGCTGCCTTCTTTGTGTCCGCTTAATGCACCTACTAAATTGGGATCTTTAACTT
>NZ_DCEN01000027.1:10186-11955 GCF_002316955.1 Proteiniphilum sp. UBA1028 | reverse complement strand
AACTTTTGGGGTGCAGTTCAATATGGAGGCTTTAATTTTCAAATTCCTCTTCCACCCAGAGGAGTTAAAGAGTTATCTATTTCAACTGTTTCCTCTTAATGTTTTAATACATCAAACCAATCCTGTGCCGAAGGGCAACATTGAAATTGATGCCCGCGCAACCAGTCACCCTGAATGTTATAAGTTATTGGTTTTCCACGTTTACAATCCAGTACTACCCGGTGTTCCTCCGGTTGGTTATCGAAACGCAGGAACCGTTCCGGTGGAAACATGATTCCCATGCCTATCCAGCCGATCTCCGGATCCTGGAATCCCCACGAACCGATAATGCCGGCATCTTTGTCGGAAAAGAACGTCTCGTCCGGTAACCTAACCAAACCTATGCCCAATTCGATTTTATCGCCTGGAGCGCCGCCATCCACCGTCGCTACCACCGATGAATAAAGATCCCCGGCGCCGATTGAAGGACGCAGCCGTACTGTGTAGGGGGCGTTTTCAGGGCCGACCCCTTCCGCCACGAATTCAAGGATGACCCTATGGTGTGTTTCCTCCACCAACCGGCCGCTAAAAATGGGGGCTCCCTTGCCCGTTTCGTTGCGGACCGGATAGGGCACGCCATTCACATAGAGGATGACCCCTCCGCATCCCGCCGTTTTCCCCACGTGCAGGATATCCATTCCCCAACCGTTCTGGTCGATATGGTAACTCTTGCCCTCGGCTATTTTTGGCATGATCAGCGTGTCAATCCACTGCCGTTTACCGAAGAGGTCGAAATGACCCAAGTAAAAGCGGAAGGCCGCTTTTTCCGATTCCCATCCCCAGTTGGGAGGAAGCCATTGGTTGTTCCAGGCCACGCGCGGCCTGTCCTCTTCCCTGCGCAACCGTGCCGTCCATGCATGATAATCTTCTTCCGGTCTGCCCGTTTTGAAATGTTTCGCGACGGTTTTGACCATAGCTTGTGTGTCGCCTTTACTGCGGGCTGCGTTGAATTTTCTCCAGAAGGAATTGTTTTTGTATCCCGATTTTTTCAGCCGGTCGATCTGCCGGTCCTGCACCAGCGTAAGGTAGTACAATATGGATTGGTCGCTGTTGATAAGGCGACGTGCAATATCGTCCGGAATATTTTTACCCTGCATGCGATTTGCAAGCAAATCCCACACCGCGTCTTCTTCCATTTCCTCCTTCGTGGATCGGAGTGCTGTAGTAAGAGCCATTACCAGATTGTATGTATGTTCCGGTTCGGTTTTAAAAATGGGCGCCAATGTCTCGTTTAACTCCTTGAATGTCCAGCCCACCGGTTTTACGTCCGACACATCTATGGGGAAGGAGTCATCCGTTATGCCGTCGCCATCCGTGTCAATATCCACCCTGTCCATGATGCCGTCCTTGTCTGTATCCACCCAGAGGTACGCCATGTCTGTTTTTGTGTCGAAGTCGTAATCCACCTTGATCCAGCTCCTGTTGCTGTTTTTAATATGGACGCGATGGTCGGCGGGATTGAAATAAAACTCGTTGGGTCCAGAGGGCTTAAGCACCAGTTCATAGCGTTTGTTATAAGGTCCGCAATCCGGAGCGCCGATTCGCGGCATATAGTATCCTGAATCGGTGGATGCGGCATTGATCACTCCTTCCCAGCGTTCAATGGTATCTTTCGGATCATTGAATGCGATATTCAGGTTATTCTCATTCCAGGTCATCAACACACGTTCCCAAGTAACTGTTTGCAAGTAATTGCGTGCAGTAGAGCGTTTCAACACCGGACCGGTAGG
>NZ_DCEN01000027.1:0-9940 GCF_002316955.1 Proteiniphilum sp. UBA1028 | reverse complement strand
TCTCTTTGCTTTCCCGCTATCGGGTTCACATTAAAGCTCCACCGGAGTGACTTCACCAACTCTTCTTTTCCTTCTACGCGAATTACCTCTTCACTGATGCCGTCGTTATCGAAATCGTAAAAAAGGAACGGGTTCTCAAAATGAGGGATCCATTTGTCTTGTTCAGGATTCAGGTAATAAGCGACAAAACTTTCATTTCCTCCAAAATGTGAGTGGTTCTGGCAAGGAATCTGATAATAGACATAATCCATATCGTAATCCAACAGGTTATCGTCCCCATCGTCGGTTGAGACAAGCACCCGCAATCCATCAAAAGGAACCCGCCAGCCTTTCTTACCGTAAGTGAACCATTCCATCACGTCGAGATCCCCGTCTCCGTCGAAATCGCGATAGCTGATCACGGCATCGACCAATCCGTCGGCATGCCAGTCGGCGATCCAGAGATCTCCATACTTTTCGGGCTCCTTGCCCATCTCCAGATTACCATTCTCGTCAATCACTTTGACCAGTATCGGTTTTTTTGCTTCCGTATGGCGCGGTTCGATATCGATAAACCACACCTCCTCCGGCTTGCCGTCACCGTCCCTGTCCACATAGTGGCGCTTACCCGGGGTATCATTTTTTACTTTTTCAACCATAGCAGGATCCAGTCTGACGGCATCGCCGAAAATCTGCTCAAAAGCGTTTTGCTTCGCCATCTTTTCCGTGTCCTGTGCATGTACGGTTGTGGTGTGAAGGCAGCAAATGGAAATCATCCAAAGAAAAGCCATACCGAGCCGCAACCGATTTTTGTTCAATAAATTTTGTACCATAAATTTTTATTTGATCAGCAATGTTTCTTTCATTTTATGCAATACGTCCTCGTTGGCCTCTATCAGGTGTTCCGTTGAACCCGCCCTGTGCCACTCCGTTATCCTGTCCTGATGGTAAAACGGCTCGGGCGTCAGGTATTCATTGGAGAGGGAGGAGATAATATTGGCCACATAGTTATTCTTCTCGGCAACCAAAACCAATTGGGCATACAGAATATTGTATTGCCGGATTTGCTGATTGATGGTTTTGATATATCGGGCTGGATGATAGGATGATGCGTCCGTTTTTGCCATGATCTCTTCCACGGCTTTTCCCGCCCCGCCGCCGGTGTTCGGGGCTTCCACGCCCAACAGCCGGGCAATTGTCGGCGCAAGGTCGGTATGCTCAAAGTAAGGGAGTTCACGTCCCCGGGCGATTCCGGTTCCGCCAAAGACCAACGGCGTCACCCAGCTATCCTCGTCGAGCATGGGATGCCATCCCACCTTACTCTGTCCGTGATCGGAGGTTACTATTAAAACGGTACTCTCCCATTTTCCTGCCGTTTTCAGGTAATCGATCAACTCTCCCAGCAGTCTGTCGGCATTCTCAATGGCTTCGACATAAGGAGAACCCTCTCCGAAAACATCTCTCGCATAAGGCTTCCCTTCACTGAACATGGCTATATTCGTACCTAGGGATCCCGGGCTTTGCAGGTGAACGCGCATAAAACGGATCTCCTGGCTTTCCAGCAGGTTGATGGCCTGTTGTACCGTCTGATCATCCGTCAGCGAGTTATCCATGATACAGGTGGAGAAACCCCTTCCCACGGAACGATAGGCGGTCGTGTTCACCACGAATGCCGTCTGTTGCTTCGGGGAGATCATCTCCTGGATCATTTTATTCTTCGGGCTCAGGAAGATGGTGCCTTCATGCAGCATCGGGTTGGGAAAGGAGCAACTGTTCGACAGACTGTAATCCCCCACCGTGGGGTGATGGGGAATGATCATGTACGATTTCCGCACGTACGTCCCTTCCTTTATCAGGGAATTAAGCACCGGCATATTCAATTTTTCCGGCGCCTGCCAGTGCATTCCGTCAATCATGAACAGGATCACCCTTTCAGGCTCCTTCGCCGATAAAGTCGATATATTCACCGACAAGAGATACAGCAGAAACAATACCAAACCTACATGTATTCTTTTCATATCATTATTTATTTTACAATTTAATGAAAATATTCCGTTTATACATATAATAGCAGATGCCCCAGACCATAAACGCCACCACCGCAATCGTCACCATGTTGATCACCATATCGCCTCCCCAGCCAAAAAGACGGTACGTGAACGGACGGGCCATCCGGGTAAGCAGACTCTTTCCGCCGAGGCTGCTGAAAAGGTAAATAAAAATAGGGTTCATACCCACGATGGCAAAGAACGTGGCTACCTTTCTGAAGCGGAGTATATCCACAAAGAGATAGGACAATCCCATCGCCAGCAAGCACCAACCGCCGCTGAAAATGACAAAAGAGCCGGTGCTGATACGCTCTATCATGGGGATACATAACCCCAGCAGATACCCTCCCATGATCCCGGCGACCCCGGTTGAAAGCATGATCCATAGTTTTTTCTTTCGGGGCCAATCAGTCATTAATAATTTTCCTATGCAGACGCCCCAGAGGATATGGGCGCAAGTAGGCACCGCATTGAATGTGACCCAATGGTCGGGATGCAGATGACCCACTGTGACTGAATCTAACCATGCGCCGAAATTGTGGTCGGGCGTGTAGGGCATATTGTATCCTTTTATCGACCAAAGCTGGTAAAGCAGGTCGGAGACCAGTATCAGCGCAAAGGAAACCACCAGTTGCCATTTCACATCCTTTTGCAACAACAGAAAGGCAAACACATACACAAACGCCAGTTGGGGAAGGATATTGGTCAGGTAATAGGTATCGTCTTTTGCTCCCAGCATAAAACCGAGCAGCAGCAGCCAGAAGGAACGCTTCAGGGCATGGATGAACGACCGCTTCCAGCTATCGCCCCGTGCAAGCCTTTTGGAAAGAGAGAAAGGCATGGAGACACCGACGATAAACATAAAAAAAGGCTGTATCAGGTCCCAGAAATATATCTCGAACCAGTTGCCGTGATTGGAGTGCTTGTCGAGCCAGGCAATAAACGCACCTCCCTGCCCCTGTTCCGTCATTTGGTGAAACAGGGTCGCTATCCCCGATACAAGGATAAACATCACCAATCCCCTAAAGAAGTCTATGGAAAGGATTCTTTCCTGTTCCTTGCCCATGCCGGTAGGCACATGGTTTGTTTGATTCGATTCCATCTCTTCAATCTTTTTTTCTCATTTCCGGCCCTGCAACTTCAGGACTTGAATCGGGGTTTTTATAATCGAAGAAAACGATGCCGGATTTTTTGTAAATTTCCATCATCCTGTCCATCCGCAAATTGAAGTTCTCGTAATTTTTTGACCGATCTTGCGTCCATGCGGCTTCCGCCAATGCCGACAGCCGGGGATATACCATAAACTGTAACCGCTCGGACGTATGAATTCTTTCTGTCCATACATTCCCTTGCAGGCCTTTGACCAATGGTGTAGCCACAGATATGCCTGAAGTGTAACCCGTACCGGGAAAATGATAGACCCTTTCCATGGGTGCGTACTCGCCTTTCGACCATTTCCGGCCGTATTGATGCAACGGATGCTGGACGAAATCCAAATAGAGGGGCAGCCGCGGACACAGCACTATTTCATAACCTTTACTTATCGCTTTTTCAAGCTGTTCAGGCCTCTCTTGACGCCACCACATCACCACCGTATTGGACACGGGCAAGCCGGCAGTGACCACTTCATCCCATCCCATAACGGTTTTACCCAGCGTACGGATGGAGTCCGACATCCTGTTCAGGAAGTAGTGTTCCACTGCCACCAGGTCGTTGAGTCGTTCTGTTCTCATCAGCTCTCCGATTTCAGTCAAGTGATTCCACTGCTCATTGCCAAAGTGCACCTCATCTCCGCCTATATGGATATATTTTGAAGGAAAAAGAGCGGTTATCTCTTTTAGAATATTTGTTAGAAACGTATAGGTGCCCTCTTTCCCCGGATTAAAAGTAAAGTGGGGATACCGCTTTGAACCGCCGCCGCTGAACTCGGGATAGGCTTTAACCGCGGAGGTGGCATGTCCCGGCATATCTATTTCGGGAATGACTTCGATAAACCGCTCTGCCGCATATTGCACTATTTCGGCTATTTCGGCCTGTGTGTAATATTGAGCCGGGGCATCCGGATCGGTGAGGTTGCCGATGGCTCCCACGGAAGTCAATAGGGGATACTGCTTGATTTCGATTCTCCACCCCTGGGAGTCAGTAAGGTGCCAGTGGAATTTATTTAGTTTGTGCAACGCCATCAAGTCGAGTAATTTCTTCACTTCGGCTTTTCCCATAAAATGGCGGGATTCATCCAGCATCAAACCGCGCCAGCCATAACGGGGATTGTCACGAATGACGGCACATGGAATGGAGCCTACTGCCCCGGCACTGTTTATCAACTGAAAAGCCGACTGCAACCCGTAAAAACAACCGTTTGCACATCCGGCTTCAATAATAATACCTGTGGGGGAAACTATCAACCGGTATTCTTCGGGATTGTGACAGACTGCGTTTCTGACTAATTGTATCCATCCCTTTTTCCCTGTCTTCTTTGCTTGCAAGGAAAAATTTTCCAGCGTTTCCACAAATCCGGGAATCAGGGAGCTGAATTCCCCTGATTCGGCCGAGACAGTGATTACTTGAGGAACTATTGACACGCCTTCCCTTTGTTCATAATGATTGGGAAAAGGTATAATTCCCTGAGCATTGCCTATGACAAATGAAAGGGATAAAAAGAAAAGGAAGGCTATAATACGATTATTTACCACAGAACAAATTTGATATTTATTATTAATCATTTTACTTTCTCCTTATATCTGCTAAATGTTATGTATCATTGTTTTTTCTAAATTCGGCAGTTTAATATCCTTGGTCAAAATTAAAGATAATCTTACAATAAGCGCTTATTTAGCTACACTACAGCGATATGTATGGAAGAGAAATGGATTAATGCTTGTCATTCAACAATTTGGAAATGGCATCTAAAAGCACTTCTTCCGCTTCAGGGGTTACTTTCGCCACCTCCACCTCGTAACCTCCCTGAGTAAAAGCTTTGGAACTGGGAATATATCCAAACCCCAGGTCGCCGTACGCCGCCATAGCAACAAACAAATCTGGTCGCATTTTTTTTGCGGCTAACTGATACTCAACCGTTAATTCTCCCGGGAGAAAAAGAATCCTGGAGTTGCCAAGAGCCAGGCACTGGATGTCAACTTTTTTCCCCGATTTTGTTCTCTGCCAAAGGTCTTTGCCTGCCTTTACCGAGTCCAGCGGTAAAGAAACCGGTTCAACACTCCATTTAATATCGGAAGTTGCAACAAGACTTCGTTTGGAATTTTCCCAAGCCCGGTTCATCCCGTCTGCAACTCTTTCAGCTAAAACACCTCTGTTTTCTTGCGAACCATCGTTGTATTTACCTGCTCCCACGTTTCCACCTGCTCCCGTGAAATAAACTTGTAACGCATCGGGTACAGCAAGTTGCCGATAAAAACGGGCTATCCCGGGGTAGTCTGGATTGGGTACGCCGGTGCCGTAATAACTTTGCGGGTGAGTGGCGTAGAAGTTTAACACAGCAACGGGTTTATCCTCATTCCAAAAGCTCACAGCCGACAGCTTCGCGTCAACCAATCCTTCGGGCTCGGCACGTAATGTGGAATCTTTGCAGGCTGTCCAACGCATGGCCTTTACTTTGCCTTCAACACCAAGAATCCGCCGGTTGGAAGCCACTCCGTACACTTGCGCTTCACCAAATCCTATGTGTGTAACGGGAATAAAATTCTCGAATGAACTTGCAACTGCCATTTCGAGGCGGTGTATAACAGACAATGCAAAATTGTCGTTTATGAAATCACGTGGATAAGGGGCATCATGCTGGTGGACAACGTGAACGGCCACCCGTTCTGGTGTGGTTCCCGCAGCCCGGGCAAGCGAACGCTTGAACTCATCGTAACAGTCGTTCGCTATGCCGAGCCAGTCCAAAGAAACCAAGACGACCGGTTCTCCCGGGCCGGATAGAACAATCCCTTTTGCCCGAAGCCCCAAATCCCATGTATTTATTACAACTCCATACGGCATTTTGTAGCTAATAGGAGGGGTGATATCAATATCAAAAACAGCAGCATGCAATCCTTCTGTTGTCGGTTTATTTTGAATATCATTTTTTTCTTGAACAGATTCAGGAAAAAATGACATGCACAAAATTAGATACAGGTTCAAGACTATCAAGACTATCACTGATGAATTTTTTTTCATGACTGTTTGTTCTTTATCTGTTCTGCATTATGATAAATCTTTTCGATGGCGGATGCTATATTTTTCATATCCGATTTAGAACCCAACAGTATATTTTGTGGGATCCAGACTGCCTGTTCGTTGCACAGTTTCTCGTTCACCGGACACCGGTTCTCCTCTGCGTATTTATCGTAATTCAGCCTCTCAGCAGGATATAATTTTCGGAAATATTTGCTTTCAAAGGCATTTTTCAAATAAGGCATTTTGTTTAATTCCGTATATCCACCGGAACAGGGAACGCCTTCGGCATGCAACGCCTCCAAAAATTTATTCCGGGGCAATCCCTTGAAATCCTCTCTGTTATACAAAAATGGGAACAGGTGAAAAGCAGCTCTTGTTACATTTTTATATAGCTTATAAGGTACAATTCCCGGAATTTTTGCGATTAGCGACCGAAGATACCTGGCATTTTCGTTCCTTTCCGTTGTCTGCTCTTCCAAACGCTCAAGCTGTGCCAATCCGATAGCTGCCTGATACTCGGTAATGCGTAGTTTCGTGCCTACCATCACGGTACCGGCACCGATTTGCCCCGCTGTAGAACCGTAAGGATTGCCGTAATTGTGATACGAAAAACAACGGTCCATGAATTCATCGTCGTCGCTGACGATGGCTCCCCCTTCGCCCATAGGCATATTTTTGGAGTTTTGAAAGCTAAAACACCCAGCATTCCCGAAGGTGCCGACCTTTTTTCCGTTAATCTCTGCCAACCATGCCTGGCAAGCATCTTCAACCACCAACAGGTTATGTTTATGTGCTATTTTCATGATCCGGTCCATATCGCAGGGTAGTCCCAGAATATGAACGGGTAGAATTGCACGGGTGCGGGGGGTTATCTTTTCCTCGATCTTGTCCGGATCCATCTGGAAAGTTTCGGGATCGACGTCCACGAAAACGGGAATGGCCCCGTTGAACAGGATGCACGACACGGACGCGATGAAAGTGTAGGGCGTGACCAGCACCTCGTCTCCCCATCCGATCTCCAGCTGCGCCAGGGCTGTATTAAGGGCATTGGTTCCGTTCACCACAGCCAGGCAGCGTTTGGAACCCAGCAGTTGCGCCCATTTTTTTTCGAATTCATCCGTGACCTTGTCCCTCGACCACACCCCACCGCGCATCACCTCCAGCAATCTCTTCTCGTCGGTTTCCGGTTTCCACACAGGCCACGAAGGCCAGTCGTGGGAGGTTATCAGGGGGCTTCCACCTAAAACGGCGGGCGTGGTTTTGTTTATCGCCGTACAACTTGCCAGCACCCTGCCTGTCGTTCCCGCTCCCATGACAGCACCCGTTCCGACAATTAAATTCGTTTTTATAAATTCACGACGTGAATAGTTTTTATTCTTAAATTTCATTTTAATTATTGTTTCAGGTTTGGATTCAGAATGTATTTCCATAATAACACAACAAATCCAGCTAATAAAAAATTTTCTCAACCTAGACAAAGGGAGGCATGTCCTTTTATCCCTAAAAATAGATTCCTAAAATTATATTTCAATATTTTGAATATTAATGCTTCGTTAAATCTTCATTTATAACACTGACAGTCAATAAATTATGCTAAATCCCGGAAAGCGCCATACTCTATTGATATTCAATGAATTATAAGAATTATTTAAAAATACCGAAGTGTTGAATATGATAATAATATTTAAACTTTTCATTCACCTTCGTAAGGTACTTTGTTTGCATTACTCCCCTTGTAATCATATACTGACCAGTTTTTTTCAACGGCAACATCCACGTCAGACTTTAAAGCTACGTTTTGCTCTGAAGGCAAAGTGGTATCAACAATGACTAATGTACCACCTGAAATACTTTTCCGGTCGAATAATGAGTTCATTAAAGTAGTCATATTCGCCTCTCTAATACTATTATTATGACAGAACAAGTGGGTAAGAGAACTACTTGCTGGCTCCAAAGCTGAAATTCTATTATTACTATAGCAATCTAACCGATACACATTCCCATAGACGGTGATGGTTTGTGCGCCAATCACATAATTCGTGAGTCCAGTGGAAACAGAATAGGGGAAATCCGGCGTTTCACCTTCATCTTTAATCCCATTATTATTGAGATCAATCCAAACATCAGCCTGATTTTCCGCTGCCGCATACAAGGCTATCCTTATTGTTTCCCCGACAGACTTTTCAGTCACAAAAGTTATTTTATCCGTATTCACTGGGGGAGATGCGTTTTCACTACCTTTTGAAGCCACAGAAGTATTTCCGTAAACTCCAATATTAATTCTATCACCGTTTGGAGAAGGCTCTTTTGAATATTCATCATCAGGGTTTCCGGCATTTATACATGGGCTGGTAACGTTATCGGTAACCCACGCTGTTCCATTCCATCTTCCTTCTTTTGATTTCAGGTGATAATCACCATTCGTTTCATCCGCAAATAGCGGATCAACGGCTATATTTCCGGTACCTGAAAGCTTTGCAAAACCATTCCAGAAATTGGTGTATGAAACTGAAACATCTTCCATATCATCATAGCCCGTTTCCGTTCTATTAAAACCCCATGGAGCAGAAAGAGAACGGTCATCAAATTGGTTATTAACCGCTGAAAGAATACAGTTTTTTAAGACTGTTTCCGAATTACCATCAGACCCTGAACTACTTAAACTAAAGCGGAATAAGAAGGGAATATTAATGAAGTTGCAGTTTTTGAATGCAGTATTTTTTGAGTTTCGTAAAAAAACGCCAATTGTGTTATTCTGTAAATCACCCTCAAAGATACAGTTCAAAAAGACATTATCTGATTGATTTTGTGGATTTGCTCCCTCTGTACCATCATACACACTAACAATACCGGTCTTACCTTTAAATCTGCTGTTAACTATCATATTGCTATAGGCACCATCCCGATTCTGTACACAGAAATTAAACATTGAGTTTTTCCCGGTATTATCAGCGAAACAGCTATCCACCTTATTATTATAGGTCCCATGAGCAAATGAAAAACACTCTTCCATTTTTTTAGCCGAACAGTTTACAAATAAGTTCCCTGTACTGGATGGTTGTCCTCCACTGTCTCCGGGATTATCCTTAACAATAAAACCATGATTTCCCTTGTATGAACCGTTTATATCTTCAACATAACAATCCCGTACCGTATTGTTGCTGCTCCAGGCCAACACAACAAAATAGTCTGTCATAAACCGGTTATTGGCAGTTTGCCTACAATATGCCTTGCAATTCTGAAGAGTACAGTTATCGGTTTGGGATAAAAAAAAGTTATTACCTCCATTATCTGTTGCCGAACAATTCTTTACGGTTGAATAATTACTTTTCTTGACTAAAATACCGTAACCATCGTATCCCTTATTCACATAATCGACATTACAACATGAATCGGCTATACAACCATCTAAAACCGCATGATGGCTGTTATCAACCCAAATACCGTAAAGATAACGCTTTACGCGTATATTCTTTAAAACTATATATGGTTTGCCATAGATATAAATTCCTTTCTTCGTATAATCTCCACCGTCGAGGACCGGCGTACCGTTGTATCCCATAAAGACAATAGGAGAGCCGTCCGATCCCGCATTGGTGATGACCACATTTTCATTTTCATAATTTCCTCCTTCTATACAGACTGTATCACCTGCTACCGCTTTTGTTGCCGCATAGGTAATAGTGCGCCAAGCTTTTTCTTTGGATGAACCCATACCCGAATTTGCATCGTTTCCT
>NZ_DCEN01000068.1:0-20575 GCF_002316955.1 Proteiniphilum sp. UBA1028 | reverse complement strand
GTTCGAGTCCCGTCTTCCGCTCAGATTAAAACCCTCCAGGTTTTCGGAAAAGCATTCATTGAATGCTTTTTTTATTTATATATAGAGCATGGTATTAAGCGTGCAGGATAAAAGTTCCTGTATGCATGAGTTGATAGGAAGCGTTAGTCAAAGACAAGGGGGTTGCGCGCGACCGCAAATCGGAACGTTTTTTATTATATTCCGTACATTTTTGTTCATATCCGGACTGTTCTCATTCAATAACAAAGTTAACCAATGCTGTCGCTTTAAGGTACCAGTCGTACATCTTTTTCACCCCCTCTTCAATCTCAATAGAGTGCTTCCATCCCAGGTTGTTCAGCTTCGAGACATCCGTCAGCTTTCGCATCGTCCCGTCTGGTTTAGAAGCATCAAAAACAATGTTACCCCGGTATCCTACAGTCTCCCTGATGAGGTATGCCAGGTCGCGTATGCTGATCTCCTTCCCTGTACCTATATTTATATGGCAGTTTCGCACCTCACTGCCGGAACCTTTCAGGTCGGCAAAATCAACCCTCTCCATTATAAAGACGCAAGCATCTGCCATCTCCTCGCTCCACAGAAATTCCCGTAGCGGCTTCCCTGTGCCCCACAGCTCAACTCTGTCGGCATATATGCCATACCTGTTAAGCAGGGCGGTTATCACCTCATCCGGTGCACTGCCAGGCACACCCTCTGCAGGTCGCGCGTTCAAGTCTTTCCGTATCTCGTCATGGTCACCCTCCATTAGGCATTTCGCAAGATGAATCTTCCGGATCATTGCCGGCAGCACATGACTCTTTTCCAGGTCGAAGTTATCGTTCGGCCCATACAGGTTTGTAGGCATCACCGCTATAAAGTTGGTCCCGTGTTGCAGGTTAAAGCTTTCACACATCTTGAGCCCCGCTATTTTAGCTATCGCGTACGGCTCGTTGGTGTATTCCAATGGTCCCGTCAGCAGCGCATCTTCCGTCATTGGCTGAGGCGCCTCTTTCGGGTATATGCATGTGCTTCCAAGGAAAAGCAGTTTCTTCACCCCGTTGCGCCAGCTCTCCCCAATAACATTGTTCTGTATTTGCAGGTTCTGGTATATAAAATCAGCCCGGTAGGTGTTGTTGGCGATGATACCCCCCACGTGTGCTGCCGCCAGAAACACATATTCCGGCTTCTCCTCCTCGAAGAACCGTGATACCGCCTCTGCATCCAGCAGGTCCAGCTCTTTATGTGTCCGCCCCGTCAGGTTTGTATAACCTTTCTCCAGCATAATCTTCCATATAGCCGAACCCACCAGTCCCCTATGTCCCGCGACATATATTTTCGAATTTTTATTCATCGTTGTAAAATTTACATTTAGGCTTTTTCAAATAGAAAATAAACCTCTGAGAATTGAATATCAGGCATTGTTTTCCGGCAAGAAGAGCACGAATTAACAACCCTTATCGCCTATCTTACTTGACAGTCGAGTTAAGTTTTAACTTTCTGACAAACCTCATATCATGCTCCACCATTTTCCTGATAAGATCGGGGAACGATGTTTTGGTAGGGTTCCATCCCAGTATCGTACGTGCTTTGGTGGGGTCCCCAAGTAGCTGCTCCACCTCGGCGGGACGAAAATATTTAGGATCCACCTCCACCAGTATTCTGCCGGTATTCCTGTCCACACCTTTTTCATCTATACCCGAGCCCTCCCATCGCAGATTGATACCTACTTCGGCAAAAGCCAGAGTACAGAACTCGCGCACCGAGTGCATCTCTCCAGTGGCAATAACAAAGTCCTCCGGCTCAGCGTGTTGCAGCATCAGCCACATACACTCTACGTAATCCTTCGCGTAGCCCCAGTCCCGTTTCGCATCAAGGTTACCCAGGTACAACTTATCCTGCATACCCTGTGCTATACGTGCCACCGCAATCGTTATCTTTCGTGTCACGAATGTCTCGCCACGCCGTTCACTCTCGTGGTTGAAAAGGATCCCGTTTACCGCGAACATACCATATGACTCCCGGTAGTTCTTCGTTATCCAGAAACCGTACAGTTTAGCCACCCCGTAAGGGCTTCGCGGGTAGAAAGGCGTCGTCTCTTTCTGCGGCACCTCCTGCACCAGTCCGAACAGCTCCGAGGTCGATGCCTGGTATATCCGCGTCTTCTTCTCTAATCCCAGTATTCGTACCGCCTCCAGCAGCCTCAGTGTACCCACCGCATCCGTTTCGGCCGTGTATTCCGGCACATCAAAGCTCACCTTCACATGGCTCTGTGCCGCCAGGTTGTATATCTCATCAGGTTGTATAGCCTGTATCACCCTTATAAGCGAGCTCGAGTCAGTCATATCAGCGTAATGCAGGTTTATCAGCCGCTGTTGTTTCATGTCACGTACCCACTCATCTAAGTAGAGATGTTCAATTCGTCCCGTGTTGAACGATGACGAGCGCCGCAGAAAACCATGCACCTCGTATCCTTTGTCAATCAGCAATTCCGCCAGATAGGAGCCGTCCTGTCCTGTTATTCCTGTTATAAGAGCTGTCTTTTTCATAATCATATTTTATAATTCTTATCTTTGCAAAGATAAAATATAACTTTGTACAATGGAAATAGTTCAAATAATAGATCGATAAATTTACTTATACAAAATAAGTTTCCTCCAATAAGTCTTTTATGCACAAAATTCACATAAATACCCTGGCAAACATTATTATGCAATCCGTTAAAATCGGTTTTGTTTTTTACTGATTCGACCCGAAAATTGATATTCTTTTGTTTGGACTTGCTGTGCATATCAGCTGGTTATAACATTGGCTCCGGGGTTGGAGGAAAATGACTTAAAACAGCTTGCAGTGCATATCACCCGGTTATAACGGATAAATATCAACAACCCCGGCACAATCACGGTTTACATTAGGCAATCATGCCAGGGCAATGAATTATTAGTGTGAAACAATTACGAGCGTGAAACCCGGAACCCTTTACCTGATAGCTCCATATCCACAAATCTTGCCTTGTCGTTAGGCCTGTATTCGTTAAGAATCCTTCGGATATGTCCGGCGGCATCAGGATCTTTCGCCACCATGTATAGATACCCGCCTCCTCCGGCACCGGGCAGCTGGTACCCCAGAGTATAATCTCTGATAAGAGCAATAATCTTTTCCACATCGGGAGTATTGGTACCGCAGTCTATCATCTTCTTTTGTTCCCATGTTTTAAGCACCAGCTTACCATACCTCTCAAAATCGCCAGTCTGAATGCAGTCCGCCATCTCCGTCGCATGCACCTTAATATCATTCAATATCGACAGATGGTTCGCCGAGTTAAGAAACATCCCCCGCACTATCTCTCCCAGAATACTCTTTGCAACGCGTGTAATTCCTGTGTAATAAAGCAGGTGGCAACTTCTGTAAGCCCCATCTGTGAACAGGAAGTCGGGCAGCCATCCTATCTGTGGTTTCTGCATGAATCCCCGTTCCGACTGCAGCATTTTAACCCCGTGAAAAACACCTCCGTACTGGTCCTGCCATCCACCTCCGCTTGTCAGCAGTTGCTCCAGCACCAGCGTGTTTGTACATATACCCTGTTTTGTCCACTGCAGTCCGCAGAAATCGTTTAGTGCACCCAGTACCGTGGAAGCCAGTATAGAACTCGTCCCTAACCCCGATCCGGCCGGTATTGCTGCAAGCAGTGTCAGCTCCATTCCCGATCCGAAAGCCTGCAGCTGCTCCTTCAGTGAGCAGTACCGTTCGGCAGAAAATTCAGGTATGAATCCGCACAGCGCCAAAGCCGCTTTTGGTATCGAGAATGGCGATCCCAGCCTCCTGTAATCCCTCAGCTCCTCATAGCTCTCCACCGTCTCCATAGCCCCCATATCAATTGAGCGCATCACAATCTGGTATTCCCTGCAGGGTTTAATGTACACCTGCAGCGGCTGCTGTCCGTTCAGTTCTATAGCTGCGTTCACCACGTTCCCTCCAGAGTAGAGCGAGAAAGGCGGCGTATCTGTCCATCCTCCCGCCAGGTCTATCCTCACCGGGCTCCTTCCCCACACAATCTGGTCAGGCAAAGCAGATAGCCGCGGCGTCCGCTTCATATTTTCCACAGCCTCCGCCATAGCGTTGCGCAACAGCTTAAAAGCCTCCTGTTCCTCTGTGTCCGCCTTTGCCGCGTCACCTTGCAAGGAGAATATCCTCGATCGCAGCATCCTGTTATGTATCTGCTGCATCTCATCTGCCATTGGAGAAAGTGTCTCCGGTGGCGGCAGCCCCATGAAGCTATAATCCTTTGCCACATCACTCAGATCAAGCTGGTAGAAAATACTCTTTTCAAAATTCCTTTCCAGCATCACATAGTTTTTTCTTCTGAATTTCTCTCGCTGCTCATACAGTCTCAACAGCGAAGCTCTCTCCATCAGTTCGTCCGCAGATAGCTTTTGTGAGTCCAGCCATATTTGTCTTCCTTCATCATCAGCTCCATCAGTGCCTATCATCCATTTCAGCACCATCTCCATCTTCTGCAGCGACTCCATGCAGGGGAACAGCCTGCAGTGCTGAATATCTCCTGTGCCGCCCTGCAGGACAGTAATATCCATTCCCCGCTCATTCAGCCACTGCGTAACCGGTCGTCCCATCCACAACGTCGCCGGCGAGCCTATCTCCCCTTTGAACAGGTCCTCCATCCCGTATGGCCTGACCGCGTATTTCTGTTCACCCACAGGCACAACATCAATGCAAATTCCCTCAGGCACCACCATTCGCCAGTTGTTCACGGGCACTCCTGTGATCACGTTATCCGAAGAGATGCTCCATCCGCTTCCAATGCAAGAGTTCTCAATCCATATGTTATGGTTTTCCTCAGTGAAAGGGATGCCGATATCAGCGTTTTGCGTAAAGATAGCAGGGTTAGGTTTTATCTTCCTGTGCATAATCAGCCGCTGATCGCACACCTTGTTCTGTATCGCCAGGGTTGATGATATCATCTCGCGTGTAGTACCGTAATGGTAAAACTCACCACCCAGTAGAGGCATTATCTTTACCGACAGTTTATTTATCTCCTTGTCCTTTATCTTCGGATGTGTACCCAACGCCGGACCAAAGTCGCTGTACAGATCGTAGTACTTTAACGATCCATCCTCCTTTTTTGATCGCTCCATTAGCAGTTTCACCGCCCTGTCGCTTAGCAACCACAGCCCAATATCCATAAGGAAAAAATGCGAATGCGAGAGGCTCTCCAGCTCTTTCAGCGATGGCTTTTGCATCATCCTTTCCAGCACTTCCGGCCTGTCCCTTCGTGCCGAAAAAACCCCATGGCGTGTCGCCAGTGATGAGTCGGCCCATAATCCGTAGCACACCACGTCAGCCTCAGGAATCTCTTGTAACGCCATTTCAGTACGAATCAGCACATCCCCGCTCACAATGAAGGTACGCAACGAATCAGGTGCCAGCATCATTATCTTTTCGTACAACGCCAGCTGCAACGATATCAGATCCTGTTGCAGCCTCTGTCCTCTTGCCCATCGGAACACCGGTACCGGGAGTCCAGCCTTACCTGTTACAGCATATGCAGGCAGTCTGCGGCTCTGTCCCCCCGCGTGTATAAGTATCCGTTTCTCTGCTGCGAGCCACGTGTCGAAGTCCGTTCCGGCAGCTTCATTCCTATGGCACTCCTCCATCAGCCATGTTGTACCGCTCCCCGAACCCAGTCGTTTCTCCTTCGGATCCGATGTACAGAACCACTCATTACGGCTGCGTCCATGCAGCTCGTGATAATTATCAACCGCATTTTGCGGCAGTGACAGCAGCTTCTTCATTATAAATTATATTTAGTTGTTCAGCCCAAAAATCGTTTCAGTCGTTCAGCCCAAAAATTTGCTCCATCAATCTCCACTTCTTATATGATGGCTGTTCCGGTTGTGACGCCTGATATTTCGACATATGCTCTTCCCACTCTTTCTGGCGTGGCAAAGAAGCCAGCCGCGCATTATCTTTTTCCCAGTCGAAATCGTCCACTGTATCCACAATCATAAACAATCTGTTACCAAGAAGATAGATTTGCATATCCAGGATACCCACTTCGCGGATCCCTTCTAATATCTCCCCCCACACATTTTCATGCTCCTCCACATATGCGGCAATCAGTATCGGATCATCTTTCAAGTCCAGTGTCTGGCAATACCTTTTCATAGAATATATTGAGTTAGTTAATAAAGTTCATCAGACAGATTCAATATTTTAAACATATGAACTTTACTTACAAATGTAACTAATATTTTCAGTAATTTACTTCTCTTAGAGTAACTTTACAAATTTCAACGCCCAAGATTCATATTCTGGTTTTTTCCGGCATTAACGCTCGCCAGCCGGGACAAGGGGAAGATCCCGTGACCGGGAAACATAGTCGTAATCGTAATCAATATATTTATAATCAATGCTATTGTCATTGTTCACATCAATCAGTACAAAGCCCTTTTCCATTTCATTCATTTTTCCTATCCACCATTTGCCGGAAAATGAGGGAGCCGAGATCACCGTCGTCCTGTTCAGTATATGCAAAACCTCGTAGTAATGAATATGTCCCTGTAGTATCAGCCGTAGATTTTTATTTTTGAACAGCCTGATAACCTCCTCGCTGTTCTCAATGGCAATTTTATTATTGTTAGCATTCGTTCCTCCCCCGTACCACTGAGAAAGAGTTGTAACCAGTGGCACATGCACCATCACGGCAACCGGAATTGTATCTGCAATTTGGCCGATATCTTTTTTAAGCCACTCCAGCTGAATGGAATCGATCCTTCCCTCATAACTTCGCCCTTCGGTCAGTACAATATCATCCAGCGTAATAAAATGCCATCCCTTATGGTCAAAAGAGTAGTAGCGGGGACCAAAATACTTCTCATAGAATTTTTTGCCGAAGAGAGAGTGACTAAGCCCTGTATTCCTGTCGTAAACGCCAAAATGATCGTGATTGCCAATAGCGTAATAGAGTGGGGCGTTCAGTTTTGCCGCTTTTTCCAGAAACAGCGAGGCCTGTCCTTCTGCATCGTCCTGCGACCTTCTCAGAGCATCATATACAATATCTCCGCCAACCATTATAAAGTCCGGATTCAGCTTGTTGATCGAGTCAATAGCCGCATCGATGGCTCGTGGTGCATCGTTTTTATCGTGATAATGCACATCAGCCATGAATACAAACCGGAATTTTTTTTGAGCATGCAAGTTGAATACATAAGAGCTGAATATAAAGGAGCCGAATATGCAAAAGATAATTAGCAGCGTGTTAGTTTTTTTTATCATAAGGGTATCTCTTTTTTATTGAAAGAAATTAAAATGAGGAAAGGGTTCAACCCGATATAGACAGTCAAACCCTTTCATTCTTTTTATACGCTATGTTATAAGCGACCGGAAGTCATTATTGACAGGTCAGCACAGCTTTCATTCCACTCATAAGCTATGGAACAGCAGCCTTATTGTCCGGGTGCATCATATTTATAGCTAAAAATCTTACGGCTCTTTGTAAATACCAGGTAAGCCTTGCCATCGGGAGCAAACCCGAGGTGCAGATCATTTGCTTCGTTCGCTTCCAGTACAAGAGGAGTAGTCCAATCCTGTGTATCCTTATCGAGGGACACCACCGTGGGGAAATTGGTTTCGTTCCGATAGAAGAGGTACGGTACGCCCAGCGGGGAAAGGGCCAGGTCAAATTTGAGCGACGATCCCGTGGCGGCGCTGATCGGGTTGCCTACCGGCGTCACCTGTTTTGTCTCCGCATCCACTTTAATCACCCTGCTTTTTTCCGCCCCGTCGTTGCTGTTGTCGGAAAAGGCCACGTACACGTCACCCTGCTGATTCACGGCGATGTCGAAATCTCTCAGGCTGATAGCCGTCGCTTTCTCGTCGCTCCACTTGTCAAGAAGCGTCGTCCAGTTGTTGTTGGCATATTTATACACCGAAATACTGTTGGGCGAGACGGCATTGTAGACACCCAGGTAGAGAACATCACCCAGTGTTTCCGACACCTGCAGGTATGCCACCAGGTCCGACGCCCTTCCCGGGATCGTCGTATTATTGGTCCAGGTACCATTTTCGAATGTGTTTACGCTCAGTTCTCTTCTGGCAAGGACATTGTCTTTGGCATCGTACGTAGCCAGCAACATCAGTTTATTATCATTCAAATAGTTGATGGTGTGGTAGCTAACCTTATTAGTAGTAGCTGTAGCACCACCAACGAAACTCCATGTGGAACCGTTCAGTACTTTCACCGATGCCTGCTGGGAGATTTTATTCGTATAATCGACATACGAAACGGTCGGCATGCCCGCCGCGTTGAACGCCATGTCCATGTAGGAGCCCACGCGTCCTTCCGATACCTTTCCGAGCGACGACCAGGTGCCATCCTTCAGTGCCAGTACGCCGAGCGCTTCATCCGCCGAAGTTTCCCTTTCCATCTTGTAGGCAATATATGGCGTACCGTCGGGGCTCACTTTCATAACTAGCGATACTGCCGAGTCCCCTGTTACCGGAGGCAGCGCCGTCCATACATAAGCGGGAGCTTTGCCAATTGTTACTGTGTACTTAACGTTTGTAGTACCTTCCGACACAAAATAATCTACCGGCACCGTGAAGTCATTTGCTGTCACGCCGCTTTGTTGCACAACGTCACCCACTTTAACAACATCATTATCTGTGACAGTAAAACGTGCCACCAGCTTGCTTTTATCCACTTCCTCAGGAAGCAGAACTGTGATGTTCGTTTGTGTCACCGGGGATACTTCATAATCCTGAACAATCAATCCCTTATTGTCTTCAACATAGAATCCGAAGGAGGTCATTCCGGCCTCATATACAATCACCTCCGGATCATCGCTTGAGCAGGAGGCCAGTATGCCGGCCAGTAAAATACCGGCAGACAGAAATAAACTTTTCAATTTCATAATTACATCTGTTTATTGATTAGTGATTAGTCTGTTTTTTTTGTTTTGGAAGCAATATAGCTTCAATCATACTGTCTTCATTGTAGTAAGCAGCAAGGAAGTCCGACAACTCCTCTGCGCTAATACCGCGCACAATATCCGGGAAGTTGGAAATATAATCCCAGTCGTTTTCTTCATTAAACGTTGTGTTTCTTATATAAGAACTCCAGTAGGTATCCCGCTGCACGTTCACTGCCATGTCGTTGATCAGGCTCAGCTTCACATTTTCCAGTTCCGGGACAAAACTCTCCGGGTTTGCGGCCATCTCGTTCAGGATGGTTCTGACCTGGTCTATCAGCAACCGGCTGTTTTCGGGATTTGTGGCAAAGGAGATCGTGTTCCGTGCCAGTTCGGCAGGATATTTCCGCAAGCCGGCGCTCACGCTTACACTGTACACCATGCCCATCTTCTCGCGAAGCTCCGCGAGAAGCTTCGTTCGCAGCACGCCACTCATCAGGTCGCTTTGCAGGCCAAAGCGTTGCGTATCGTCCGGTATGTCGGAATACTGAAAGATCAGCGAGACAACGCCCCGTTCCGAATCGCCGGCGGCACGTGTCAGCTGCGCGGCAGTGGTCCTTATTTTTCCACCGTCGTACCGGTACGGCGTTTCGTGGTTCCCCTCCGATGCGGGCAGTGAAGCAATGTATCTCTCTATGTAGGGAGTCAGCTTGTCGAGCCCCATGTCCGAAATAATCACAAAGGTGAACCCGTTGGCATCTCCAAAGGCCTGATGGAATAACGGCACCATGCGGTCGAACTGCAACTGGGCTTCCATCACCGAGTCGGTCATCTCCCTTGTCACATAATCTTCTCCCTTCATCAGGTAGTTCAGATCCCTGAAAAAAATGGTCTGATCGGTAATATTTTTACTCTGGTAGTTTTCTATTGATCTTTTTTTTGCCAGTTCAAATACCGAACGGTCTGCTTTGGGCTGTGTCCATTTTAAATACAATAGCTGAAACATTGTTTCAATATCTTCAGACGATGATCCCGCAACCATACCGGCTCTGGTACTCTCAATCAGCAGCCTCACCGAGGCAGAGCTGCCGGCGAGATAATATGAAAGCTCATCTCTGGAGAAATTACCTGCCCCGCTAAGAGATATCACATTGGGAGAGAAAACGCCATTCACATAGTCGGTTGAATCCAAAGCAAACAAACCGCCTTTCCTGTATGCCGACATGCTTATCCTTTCTTTAGCCGACACCGATTCTTTGTATATCAGCCTTATTCCGTTGGACAAGAGAAGCTCTGTTCCTTTAATCGCCGGTATCTCTTTTTCGCTGACAATTCGTCCCGCTACCGGTTCCTCCTCCAGTAACTGAGAGGGCACTTCAATCTCAATATGATAGGGGTCAATCGCCTTGTTAAGGACGGAATCCACAAACTGAAGCAACCGCACAGAATCGGCTATGCTGTTCTCTTCAAAGGATGAAAATATATAATGAGTCCGGGCGGGGTCAGCCAGCTGATGTAACTCATCGACTATGGATACCGAGTCGATACAGTCTATATATTTTTTTGTCAGGCGATACTCTTCCTCCGGGGTTGTAATCATGTAGTCCTTGTAGAAATCGGCATAGACCTCGTCCATCAGTACTGAAGAGCTGGTCGGTTGTGTCGATTTTGCAGCCCTTTCTTTTGAACTGATGAATGCTCTTTTCACCTTTTCAATCTCTGCGGGAAGAAAGCCGTACTTGTATATTTGTGACAACTGTGATGTAAAGAGTGAGACACCCTCTTCAATTTTGTTAGGCATCAACTCTACCGATGCCATCAGGATACCTTTTGTATTCAAAAAGTCTGAAATACCAACGCTCCCTTTTGCATAGCTGTTATTTGTAAATGAAAGGGCATTCAGCCTGTTTCTGAACAACCTGTTCAAAAGAGTGCGTTGCAGATATGGATAATACTCGCTTTCCTTTCTTACCGGCTCCGAGAGAGGAACAAGCTGGATCATTGTCAGATCAGGTTTTTGGAGATCCTTGTTTATAACCACCCTTGCTTCCGCCCTGGCGTAATCGGGTATGGAGTGTTCTGCCGGATTATCCCTGTTTATGTCTTTCATCCCCGAGAACTTACTTTTTATCATCTTCTCAACCTTCACAGGGTCAATATCACCTACAACCGCAACGGCAGTAAGCCCGGGACGGTACCACGACTCGTAATAATTACGCAGTGTTTTGTATTTAAAATTTTGGATAACAGCCGTGTCTCCGATCACTTTTCTCTTTCCGAATATCGAGTTGTTCATCAGCTCATCCAGCAGCACGTCACTCACTTCTGCTTCCGGTTTCTGCTTTGAGAGCCACTCAGACATAATCACCCCCCGCTCCGAATCAATCTCCTCCTCTTCCAGCAGCAACCCATCCAGCCAGTCGGCAAGTATGGTCAGTGTTGTATCCACCATGCCCCCAGTTGTAGGAAGCTTTAATTTATACACGGTTTCGTTATACGAGGTGTGGGCGTTCAGGTCTCTGCCGAATTTAGCCCCCTTTGACTCCAGAAAGCTAACTATCTCATTCCCGTGAAAATGTTTTGTCCCATTAAAGGCCATATGTTCCAGAAAGTGGGCAAGCCCTCTCTGTTCATCCGTTTCATTTACCGATCCCGATTTGATAAACAGCCGGTATACAGCCTCCCCCTTGGGGTAATCATTTGGATAGATATAGTATGTAAGCCCGTTTTTAAGAGTACCTTTTATTAATTGGGGATGCTGTTGAATATCTTTTGCAAAAACAGTCCCCGCAAAGAGGAATATAATTATTAGAACAAGTGGCTTTTTCTTGAAATGCATTATGATTTTGTTATAGTTAGTTCCGATTGATTCTGCGCCGGTCCGGGTAACCCTATTGAGTAGCCCTTGTCATTGCTGATCAATCTTATTTTAATCGTATTATCTTTTGCCGGATCCACAGTATTGGCAATCCATTGGATGCGGATTGGCATATCGTATATTCCTGGGAGGAATGTGAGTTTATTATCTTTATTCAGCAGTTTGTAGTCCACTCCCTCTTTCAGCCCCTCTCCAACAATTATCTCATAGGTAACGGTAACTGTCTCGTTTGAAGCCGGAGCGCTCAGGTACACGTTATAGGTACCAATCATATTTGCTTTTTCTGAAACATTCGCGGTAGAAGATTCATTCACCATAATGTGAATAAATTTCAGATCATAAATGGGATTCTCCTCTAGTCCGCATGATGTGAACAACAGGATCGATAAAGCCAGGAAATGAATATTTTTTTTAGTAAGTCTCATAATCGAATCAATTAATTGTTAACCGTTGGATTTCCCTGCATATTGGTGTTGGCATTTAGCTCAGACTGAGGAATTGGCAGTACAAACAAGTCGTTTGGATACGGAAGATACTTCACGTTAGATTCGGTGCCTGCACCTCTCACCAGATCATCTTTATACCTCACAATATCGAAGAAGTTATGTCCTTCGAAACAAAGCTCCCTGGCTCTCTCCTTTTTTATCAAGAGAAGCAGTTCTTCGTTATTTTTATAATTCATCTGAATATCCGAAACGCTTTTGTTCAACGCCCTTGCAATAATAGCCTTCAGATCGCCTGCGGCTTTTGCCGTATCTCCCTTTCTCAGATATGCTTCAGCCCTGTTCAGGTACATCTCCGATACCCTCAATATAAAGGGGTCGTACCTTTCCTGTTCAGGCGTATAGCCCACTTTTATTCTGTATTTGGTAGTCACCTTCAATTCATTGTTATTATCAGGTGCGAACAGCTGCAATCTTATATCATCTGGGTCTGTGTACAAGCTCATCAATGTGTCAGCAGCTGTCACTAACGGGTTATCCGACGAAAAGAACGTACTCAGTGACTTGCTTTTCAGCACCCCGTTCAATCGCAATATTGCCTCTTTACCTGCAGTCAGGTTATTAAACATTGCCAGGTAATCATCGCCCTGTGCAAGCGGCATCCCATCCATTGCTTTTGTAGCATACAGAATGGCATTATCCCAATCTTCCTTATATAGGTAAACCCTGCTTAGCAAAGCCCATACCGCCTCTTTCGACACATGATATGCATCTTGCATGGGTTTGTTGCCGAACAATGCTTCAGCATCCTGCAGGTCTTTTATTATCTGGTCGAACACCTCTTTGGATGTAGCACGTGAAGGCAGATCATCCGGCCCCGGTGTTACCAGTAAGACCGGCACTCCCGGGTGTGAAGCATCTGCCGTATAGTTATAGGGCTGTGCGTAAACCCTGTAAAGGTCGAAATGGCAAAGTGCCCTCATGAACAGCGCCTGTGCCTGCACCTGTTCAATCTCCGCCTTTTGGTTCGGGAATGCATTAATCAACGATGGCGCATACTCCAGCACATTGTTCACATTTGCCATGGCCTCCAGTACCTTTCTCCATATGTACCCCACGGCACCCACTTCCTGTTCCGGATCGGAGGTGAAATTATACTGATTGATCATCTCCACTCCATCACTCACCACATTCAGGTCCACCATATTGCCGGCCACTTCGGGATATTTGTAGAATTCAGAAGAATAATAACTGTACATCTTACTGTAGCTCCCTGTCAGTCCCGCTTTTAATCCCGGAACATCAGAAAAGAAGTTGGGCATTGTTGTCCTTCCCACAGTCTCCACCTCCAGAAAATCGCAGGAGGCTATTGAAAAACAGATGGTGAATACGATCGCTATTTTTGATATTAACTTCATAAGTTTATTCTGTTTTTTGCACACTATTTAAAAACTCAAATCTACCCCCAATGAAAAGCTGGTTTCAACCGGGTAGCCGCTCATAGATTGTTTATAGCTGTTTCTGCCTTTCTTATCGTAAGGTGTCCATATTAGCAGATTATCTCCTATCAGGTTAATCCTGCAACTCTCCACACCGGCAGGCTTTAAGAATCGCTCTGGCAGTGAGTAGCTCAGCGCAATATTTTTGAATTTTACATTTGTTGTCTTATATATATGCCTAGTGGAGCTCATCACCGATTTTGTTGATGTTCCCCAGATCGGTTTTGGAGAAAGGGCCACATCTCCCGGCTTCTGCCATCTGTCCAGCTGGTTAACAGACTGGTTTTCCGACATGATGTTCAGACCGTCAGACATCACGTTGCGACCGAAGGTGCTAAATCCGTATCCTCCCATTACATATGAGAAGAGAGCTCTTACTGAAAAATCCTTGTATGTGAATTTTGAAGTCAGTCCCCCTGTCAGAATAGGTGATGAAGATTTCCATGGAACCCTGTTCCGGTCATTATAAATTCTGGTGAGATTACCTTCGCTGTCATACCATAGCGGGGACCCGTCCCTGGGGTCCACACCCGCCCAGCGTATAATATAGAATGTGTTCAGGTCGTGTCCCTCTCTCCAGATATAATTGCCCATTACTTTCTCAAGGCCATTATATAATTCAACCAGTTTGTTTCTGTTGTGGGCAGCATTTAGCTCCACCCACCAGTCGGTATCTTTATTTCTTAACAGCTCCACATTTAATGTGGCCTCTACTCCCCGGTTGATTATCTCCCCCGAGTTACGGTAGCTTCTGGTGTCACCTGTAGTTCTCGACACATCAAGGTTGCTGAGCAGGTTTACTGTCCTCTTATTATATGCCTCTATCTCCAGGTCCGCGCGATTGAACATCTTTATTCGTATGCCCAGGTTAGTTATATAGGCTGTTTCCCAACTCAGTTTTTTATTGGGGCTGCCCGACATTGATCCGCCCAGCTCTCCCATATAGTTATGGCTTTCTCCGTAGGAGTATAATCCAAGCGCCTCCTGCGACCCTATTCTCGAGTTGCCGTTAGATCCGTATGATAATTTTACTTTCAGCACATTAATGTTGTCAGCCTCGAAGAAGCTCTCGTTGTGGATATTCCATGAAGCACCGGCCGATGCGAAGCTACCCCACTGTGAATCCGAGCCAAAACCAGAATTGCCATCTCTGCGGGCATTCACGGTAAAGTAGTAACGCCGATCGAAATCATAATTGCCTTGCAGGAAGTAAGAGAGAGACCTGGAGACACTCCTTCCGCTGCTACCTCTCTTGTCCACGGCGTAAGACACCTCTTTAATCCTGTCGTTGATAAAGCCCGAACCGCTCGATCCCATTGTCCTTATATCTTTCGAGCTCGCTTCAAATCCCAGTAATCCACCAACGTGGTGCACCCCGAACGTCCTGTCATAGTTCAGTCGCTCAATAGCTGTCCAGGTGACGAAGGTAGAGTTATTCCTATATGAGTAGCCTATTCTTTCCCCGGTTGATGACATCCCCGACCAGTTTGTCCTTGCATTATACCTGTCTTCATTCAGTCCCTGGTAATCAATTCCGAACTGGGTAGTAGACGTTAACCCTTTTATTATGTCATATCCCAGAATAGCATTAACATTCGTCACTGCTGCTTTTTGCCTGTTATCATTCTCTTCTCTCTCCGCCACGGAGTTTAAAAAACGGGATGTCTGCCAGGTAGGATTGCCATACGCATCAAGCCCCGACAACGTTTTATTGTACAGTCTGAAAGATCCGTCGGCATTTAGCGGGCTGTATATGGGTAAATATTTAAAGTAGTCATTGCCAGGCACAAAAACATCATTTATGTTATACGATGCCGCGTATATCAGAGAGAAGTCAAACTTGGGAGACATATCTATCTCCAACTTGCCTCTTATTGAATAACGCTCCTGTTTATTGCCGATAACGGTAGACTGGCCGTTGTAATATCCTCCCGATACATAGTACTTCAGGTCGTTTTTCCCTCCCATCACAGACAGGAACGCGTTTGTCTGATAACCGTTATCATAATACACCTCAGACCAGTCGGTATTGGTAGTGCTGTAACTATTCAGATCGTTGTCCTGAAAAGGAAAACTATTCAGGTCGCGCCCCGAATTCAGGTACGACTCCCTGGCCAGCGTCAGATAATCACTTCCGTTCAACACTTTAAACCTGGCGCTCTGATTAATTTGTGCTACCCCCGTTTGCAGAGAGAGCCCAACTTTTGTTTTGCCTGCGGAGCCCCCTTTTGTTGTTACAAGTATTACCCCGTTGGCACCGTCAGCACCATATATCGAGGTCTCCGTCGCATCTTTCAAAATGGTTATACTTTCAATATCATCCGCATTCAGGTAAGAGAGGGGACTTATTGAGGTACTCATCCCTGCCACCATATTTGTTCTGTCGCCACTGAAGATACGGGTGCCGTCAACAATCCATAACGGTTCTTTCGATGCACTCATGGATCCTTCTCCGCGCACCCTCAGGTTTAACCGCTGTTTGGTGCTCGATGCATCATCGGAATTGGGCATCACCTGCAGTCCGGGAACGATACCTTCCAGGAGGTTGTCAACACGTCCAACCGGTAAGGTCTCTATTCTGTCAGCGTTTACCTGGAATGCCGAGCCCACCATGTCGGTTCTTTTCTGCACCGTGCCATACGCACCTATCACCACCACATCGTCAAGCATTGCAACATCTTCTTTCAGTGTTACATCTATTCTGCTTTTTCCGTTCCACACCCTCTCCTGTTTTTCAAAACCTATATATGAAAAAACGATTGTCGAGTTAGCCGGTACCTTTAACGTAAAGTTACCGTCAATATCAGTAACAGTACCGTTCGCGGTACCCTTCTGTACAACATTCACACCAATCAGGTATTCACCGTAAGCATCTTTAACAGATCCTTTTGCCTCTCTGTCTTGTGCAGAAGCATAGTTGATTGAAGTAATAAAAAACAAAAGCATACACCAGGTCAGATGTGCTTTACATCTAATCGAACTTTTATTCATGTTCGCAATTTATTATTTAACAATTATTATTCCGTATTTGTGATCATTTCATAAACACAGCTATTCCTTCTCAGTTTCGCCGGGAAGTTTTTTTATGGCATTCAGAGCACATAAAATCAAAACGCGCGTAAAGATAGTGAAAAAATAATAATAGGACAGTATAAATTTATATTAAATGACGTTATGTACTAATTTTGAGTGTTATGATATGACAATATTTTCAGCTTTGAGAGTATCAGTCTGCTTGAAAGAATCTAAAATTAGAAGATTTGTCATTATAATCACTGTGTCTGCTCCGAAAACCCCAAAACCTAATTTTATTGGTTTGCAACATATTGAAAATCAGTGTTTATCTTGTGAAATTTTCAAGAAAAAAACTTATTGGAGGAGACTCATACATTAATATTTGAACTATCTGTATTGAATGACAAATATACAATATTGGAATTCAATTTCAGAATTGTGCTCATTCGATTTCGTATTCAGCTCAACCAATATCGATTTTTAAACCGCCAAGTCTACGCCGAAGCCTGCGCACACATATCACAACAGATATACATGTAATTGTAATCAAAATTTCAATGTCATGACAAAAGTATTCAGAGTTACCTCGAATCTTGAATCCAGTTATCAAGAGATAGAGTGATATTCGCCCCGTTCCAACGCTGTTATGTCAACGTTAGTTGTTATAATTATATTGAGTGACACAATGTTGGGGCTTGAAGCAAACACTGTTATGTCGGCATTAGTTGTTATAATTAGCTATAAGGTTGTAAGAATTTTTGCTAAGAAAAATTCTATAGATTATTGCTGAATGCTTTGAATATTAGATAGATTGGTAGAAATCGATTCTCTTTCGCCATTAGAAGCAACATCTAAAATGGAATCTCAGGAACGAACAAATATAGATTAAAACATGTATATTTGTGAAAGTTAAGTAATCAATGCAATAAAAATAATATTCCTATGATTAAAAGGACAATACTAATTTTGTTTTTATCGTTTTTTGTTTTTTCATTAAATGCACAAAAACTCTCCTTCAAAAAAGACGGTACTTTTAAAATAGTACAGTTTACCGATATGCACTACATTCACGGGAATCCGAAATCCGATACAACTTTACTGCTTATATCCCGTGTTTTGGATGCTGAAAAGCCCGATATGGTCGTCTTTACGGGTGATATAGTAACCGGCCGCCCCGTACGGGAAGGATGGGATGCCCTTACAAAATTCGTTATCGATCGTCAAATACCTTTTGCCGTGGCATTAGGTAATCATGATCATGAGCAAGGCTTTACTCGCGAGGAGATTGCCCGCATAATTACAGCCTACCCTTATAATCTCAATACAATTTCAGTACCCGGCGTTACAGGTGTGATGAATGATGTAATCCCCATTTACGGAAGTGACAAACATCTGAAAGTAAACTCACTCATCTACTGTTTTGACTCAGGAGCTTATTCTACTATCGACGGAATAAAGGGGTACGGATGGATTACACCTGAACAAATTGAATGGTACAGGAATAAGAGCTTGCGATACACCATTGATAATAACTTCAAGCCATTGCCGGCATTGGCATACTTCCACATTCCCCTGCCTGAATACCGGCAAGCATTCAATGATGAAAAAAACGTTCGTTTTGGGGTGAGGCTTGAGGATGAATGCCCTCCCGAGCTCAACACGGGGCTCTATTTTGCAATGCGTGAGATGCGGGATGTGATGGGTGTTTTCACCGGGCATGAACATGTAAATGATTACATCGTCAACTATAATGATATTGCGCTTTCTTACGGATGCTTCAGTGGCTGGAGGACAACCTACGTACCACAAATGAATGGTGTTCGTGTAGTGGAGTTAAAAGAAAATAAGCGTGAGTTTGATACCTGGATTCATCTGCTTGATGGACGGATCAAAGACAAAGTCTCTTTTCCGGATGATTTCTCTGGTTCCGTGAAATAAACAAAAATAGAACTCAATGTGTCCCGCTTATCGCTATACTAATAGTGCCCAGAATTGCTGTAATCGCTTTAGAATGTGCTGCCTCTTAATTTGTACCACGATTGTTACGTATGTTTTCCGTTTCAAAATTCTGGATCATATCTTAGTTGATTATTCAATTAGCTCGCCAATTTTTAAGTCGGTTTTTGTAAATATCATCGTATGATTGTAAATACAGTAATCTCTCCGGTTTTGAGAGTTTTTCGATCTTGAATGTGATCTCTTGCCCAAAAGACAGCAGTGGAACTAAAATCAGTGTTATGCCAGTAATCTTGGCTTTAAATTCGCCTTTTTCGGTTTTAACTATGTATCTTTCTTTATGTTCCGAAATTATTCTACCAATTTCAAAGTCTTCAAGGTTATTCTCAATCCTTAATTTTTCAATTTTATCATTATATCCTAGATCATCTAATTTCATATCCGTATCAATCTACTTTATTTGAGAAACCTGCTGAAGAACTTCCACAGCTCATCACCCGTATCCAAATCATCCCAGAACCAGGAATGTCCACCTCCAATCATCTCATACAACCACACTTCACTGTCATTGGTTCCACCGGAAAAACGGTGCTTCACGATTGTGCGGTTATTGGGCGCTTTTCCGATGACCGTATCGGTTTGCATGAGCGTGCAGCGGTTCTTAGCCGCACAGAAGTGTGCGGCAAGGGGCACAGGAATATATTCACCCCATCCCCCCTTATTATCGGGATCGCCTTCCCAGACAGAAATCTTATCATCCGTGCCGTGGATTTCGAAGAGGGAAACAGGGTGGGTAGAATTGTCGCTTTTGTAAAGCCATTCCATCATCAATCCGGATACCGGCGCAACGGCAGCAAACAGATCCGGTTCCCGGGCTGCCAACTGATAACACATCTCCCCTCCGTTCGACATCCCCACGCAAAAGACATTCTGTTTGCTGAAGCCATGCTTCTGTTGCAGATGACGGACCAGCTGCGTCAGAAATTCCACGTCGTCAATCGTCATATCGTGTTGAAAGGGATACCCTACATTCCAGCCTGTCTTCCCCGTGCCGTCTTTCTCGCCCTGCGGGTAACAGACCGCAAAGCGGTGACGGTCGGCCGTTTCGTTTAATATGTCCGGGGTTGGATTACCGTACCCATGCAGTACAATGACCAGCGGTCCATTCTCCGGCATGTTTTCCGGTATATGCAACCGATACACCCGTTCAATGCCTTCACACTGCAGGGTATATTCCGGCGTATTGTCGGCACGTACACTGCCAACGGCAGCAACAAAAAGCATGAGTACTGTCAAGAAGGATCTGGCAGTCAGAACTTCAAATAAATGTTTCAAGTCAGGTAATCGCATAAAAAATAGTTTTTACTAAAAGAATAATTTCAATCGTTTTATCATCAATTTTCAGTATCTGTTCACTATCTCGCTTAATAATCATCAACCTTTTACATTCTAATACGTTGGAAAGTTTCAATAATGCTCCAACCTCTCTATCGAATGTGTCATCGCTGTTATCAAGGTCATAGCACACTTGAATGGCAATGGCTTCACCAGGGATATAAAAATCCACTTCAACTCCTTTTGGTTTCCTTATCAACCAGCTTGCCGGCTATATTTTGTAACGAAGAAATCAGCCAGGTATCTTTGACATATCCTATATAGTTGATTATTGTTGTTTTGCCTACTTCCGCTCTGGTCGATGACACCATGTTGCTTACTCTTGAAAATGACACGGGTTGCTTCATCTTGATTCATTTCGGGGCTTACCCTCCCAAACTCTTCAGAGCTTATCGGCTAATTTTATAATCACATCTTCTTTTATAATTTCCTCAACGTTCGTCAGCGGTAAAACGACATGATTCAGGTCTGTTCCTTCAGTCCTGC
>NZ_DCEN01000041.1:66895-99709 GCF_002316955.1 Proteiniphilum sp. UBA1028 | reverse complement strand
ACACCTTCTCCACCCGCTACACCATCTCCTCCAGCTTGCGACGGTCCAGCACGGTGAGCTCTCGTTTGTAAAGTTGAATGGCGCCCTCCCGGATGAGTTCACCGAGGGTGCGGGCCAGCGACGGACGTTGAACCCCGAAATACTCTGCCAGCTGTGCCTGCGTTCTCCTGACGACGAACGACGGTGTCTGAACCGTGGTGTTTTCAAGGATATAGAGCGATAGCTTTCCTTTCAAACTCTTGATCGACATCATCTGCACCTTCTTGGAAAGAAAAACCGTCATGTTGGAGTTTACCCGCATGAAATTGGTCATCAGCGTTTCGTTCAGCATCATCTCTTTCAGCCATACCGGCTTGGGGATAAGGTAAAAAACCGTTTCTTCCATGGTGATCACATCCACCGGATACCGGCTTTCGGCAGCAACCAGGAAAGCGGGCGCCAGCGGCCTCACAGGTTCAATGAATTCTATTTCCAGCACATTGCCCTCCTTGGTCACCATCTCCGTGCGCACGAGCCCCTTCACCAGCAGGATAAGGTGATGGACCTGATCGCCCTGCCGGACCACGTAATTGCCTTTCTCTACCGTGCGCGCTTCGCTTACGGCGCGTTCCAGTATCTTTTCTGTTTCATCCGGAGTGAGATGAAAGAAAAGCGGGCAGGATGATAAATCGTATACGGCCATGGTCTTGTTTACTCACAAAGATAGGATAAAATGAAAAGAGCATAAAAATATCCGCACAAAATATTTCGTACAGATGGTTATAGTATCGGTACTCGATGAATTACACCTCGGGGAAAAACCGTTTTCGGGCACACATCCCAAAGTATGTTAAATATTCGGGGATGTAACCTCGGTTACAGGAATCGGATGTTGGAAGCAATATTTTTGCAACGGTTATCAGAAATCACCACAAAAAGATAATAAAATATGGAAAAAATGTTTTGCTACCAGTGTCAGGAAACCAGTAAGAACGAGGGATGTACCGTGAGGGGTGTCTGCGGAAAAACGGCCGATGTGGCTAACTTGCAGGACCTGCTGATGTTCCTCTGCAAGGGAATCTCACACTACACGGTGCGCCTGAGAGGACTGGGAATTGAAATCCCTCAGATCAACCGGTTTATCACCGACAGCCTCTTCATGACCATCACCAACGCCAACTTCGACAAAAGCAGATTTATCACACGTATTTTGATGGCGTACGAGATGAGAAACGCCGCGAAAGAACGATTGATCGCTGCCGGAGGATCGGTGGAGGGAATCACCTTCGACGGGGCATTCTGGACAGGCGAGACCGAGGAGGAGATGGCTGAAAAAGCGCTCGAAGTGGGCATACTGGCCTGTGACAACGAAGACATCCGCTCCCTGCGCGAGCTGACAACCTACGGGCTGAAGGGTATGGCTGCCTATGCAGAGCATGCGTTCAACCTGGGACAGGAGCAGGATACGATTTATGCGTTCACCCAACGGGCGCTGGTGGCCGTAACAGACGACTCCCTGTCGGCCGATGAGCTGACTGCCCTGGCACTCGAGACCGGCAAATACGGCGTGGAGGTAATGGCACTCCTCGACCAGGCAAATACCTCCAGCTACGGGCATCCGGAGATCACAAAGGTGAACCTGGGCGTGCGCAACAACCCGGGCATCCTGATCAGCGGACACGACCTGAAAGATATGGAGGAGCTGCTCAAGCAGACCGAAGGTACCGGCGTGGATGTATATACCCACAGCGAGATGCTGCCGGCAAACTACTACCCTGCCTTCAAGAAATACGACCACTTCGTCGGCAACTACGGTAGCTCGTGGTGGCACCAGACCGAAGATTTTGAAAACTTCAACGGAGTGATCCTCTTCACCACCAACTGCATTGTGCCCCCGAAGAAATCATCGACATACGGCGACAGGGTCTACACCACAGGCGCCTCGGGATTTGAAGGATTCAAGCATATCGGGGACCGGAAAGAGGGACAACCCAAGGATTTCTCGGCCATGATTGAACATGCAAAAAAATGTGCTTCGCCGAAAGAGATCGAAACGGGAGAGATCACGGGTGGATTTGCTCACAACCAGGTGATCGCACTGGCCGACAAGGTGGTGGACGCCGTAAAGACAGGCGCCATCCGCAAATTCTTCGTGATGGCCGGCTGCGACGGACGGGTGAAAGGGCGTAATTATTATACCGAGTTTGCCGAAAGACTCCCCAAGGATACGGTGATCCTTACCGCCGGATGTGCCAAGTACCGCTACAACAAGCTGCCCCTGGGAGACATCAATGGCATCCCCCGCGTACTCGACGCCGGACAATGCAACGACAGCTACTCGTTGGTGAGGATCGCGCTGGCTCTCAAGGAGGCATTTGGCCTGAACGACCTGAACGACCTGCCCATTGCCTACAACATTGCCTGGTACGAACAGAAGGCAGTGATTGTACTGCTGGCTCTGCTCTTCCTGGGAGTGAAAAACATTCATCTCGGGCCCACCCTGCCGGCATTCCTCTCGCCCAACGTGGTGAACGTGTTGGTAAACAACTTCGGCATTGCCGGAATCACGGAGGTGGACGAAGACATGAAAGTGATGCTCAGCGCCTGAGCATAAATTAACAGAGAAGCTGCTATTTTTATTGATTCCAAATTGTATATTTGCCGAATAACTTGCTAATAAGAACATCATGAGCGAACTGATCGACAACTCATCGCAACGCAAAGAACTGCTCAAGCACCTCTTGCTCCGGTTACACGAAGGCGAGAACGCGGAAGTTTTGCGTCAACAGCTAATCAACGCCCTGCAACAAATCCCCTACAACGAGGTGGTAGAAGTGGAGCAGGAACTGATTAACAGCAACGCGCTCACAGAAGAGGAGATCCTCGACTTTTGCGACCTGCACACGGCGGTACTCGACGGAAGCATCGACCTGCAGGGGGCGGCCCCCATCCCTGCGGGTCATCCCGTAGATACCTTCAGAAAGGAAAACATCGCCCTGAAGAAGGAGATTGACAGCTACCACACGGTGAAGGAGCAAATTGGACAGATAAGCGACAGCCAGGTACCGGGATACGTGATGCAGCTGCGCACGCTCTTCAACAACTTCTCGGACGTGGAGAAGCACTACCTGCGCAAGGAGTACCTGCTCTTTCCCTTCCTGGAGAAGCATCTGATTACAGGCCCTCCGAAAGTGATGTGGGGCAAACACGACGAGACGCGTGCGTTGCTGAAGAACGCACACGAGGCCCTCACCGCACCCTTGAAAAGCGCGGAAGAGCTGCGCTCGCTGGCAGAGCTGGTGCTTGACCACACGGTGGAGATGCTGGAGGGCATGATCATGAAGGAGGAGGAGATCCTGCTCCCCATGGCAATGGATACCCTCACCGAAGAGGAGTGGTATAAAATCTATAACGAGACGGGCGAATTCGGCTATTGCCTGATCGACCCGGAGGAGGAGTGGAAGCCGGCGGGCATGCAGGCGGAGAAAAAGGAGTATGTGACGGCCAATGCCATACGCCTCTCGTCGGGGGCCTTTGACCTCGGCGAGCTGGAGGCGCTCTTCCTGCACCTTCCCATCGACATCACCTTCGTGGACAAGAACGACAAGGTGCGTTTTTTCTCGCACAGTCCCAACAGGGTGTTCGAACGCAACCGCGCCATCCTGGGGCGCGACGTGCGCATGTGCCACCCACCCGGCAGCGTTCATATTGTGGAGCAGATTCTCAACGACTTCAAAAGCGGTAAGGAGAACAAAGCGGTCTTCTGGATGTCGTCGTTCATGAAGACCAGGTTTGTCTACATCGAGTACACAGCCGTACGCAGCAATGAGGGAGAATACCTCGGCGTGGTGGAGGTCACCCAGGACATCACCCGGCTAAGGCAGCTCGAAGGGGATCAGCGTCTGTTATCGTATGAGCAGAAATAGGTGCGATATCCCGCCGGACAGGAAGGTGGACGATCTGCTGTGCGACTATCCGGAACCGGGCAAGAGGGCTCAGGTTGACCAATCCAAGTTATTTTTGAGAATCGATCAAGAACATTTTTAAAGATTCTATGCCCATCATCGCATTTTCCGGAAAAGGATTATTAGTCCCAAAAACATACATTTCAGTAGCAGGTTCCACTGTTACTTTTGATTCATCCCATGTCCCATCACTTTTCAGCACATCATTGGTATGCAACCTGAAATGTTCAGTCACAAATTCATACATCGCGATTCGTTTGGAATACCCATAATCATGCCCTTCAGAACCCAAATGTACGTTTTTCACATTTTCTTTTTTGTTATACAATGAATAAATATTCTGAAGGTATGGGAATTCAATCTGGGGAACTGTTTCTGTCCAATCATCTCCATCAGATATTACCAATAAGGGTTTGGGTGAAATTAACGCAGCTATTTCAGCATTGTTCGTATTCAGGCCATTATCCATGAAATGAATAGGCATTCCACTTTCGCAAGGGCATCCTCCGTAAAAATGCGAGGAAACCATGACAGCCGGAACACTCAGTGTAATTCTATCATCGACCGCAGCTATGATAAATGTCTGTGTTCCGCCACCCGATGCTCCGGTAACTCCTACGCGTTCGGGATCTGCCCCCTTCAAAGACAACAAGAAGTCAAGAGCCCGCATCGAGTTCCAAGTCTGCATAGTTAGCGCAATACCCTGTCGATGATCTTTTAACGGAAACTGATAATTAGATTCACCCCAGGCAAACATGTCGTAACTAAAAACCATGACACCCATTCTCGCCAATGTTGCACAACGTTTCTGCTGATCTTCGCGATAACGACCTCGTTCGTTTGGTATCGATTTATCAATTTTATTGTAGAAATGGCCGTGGGGTGAAAGCATTACAGGATTTTTCTTTACCAACTTGAGAGGCATGTACAATGTACCCGAAAGATAAACGCCCGGCAGAACTTCTAAAGCCACATTCTCTGCACTGTAACCATCATGTTTTCTATAATTTGTGCGAATTGGATTCAGGGAGGTTTCTTTCGGAAAATGATGTATTCCCAATTTACTCAATATATTTTGCCGGACCTCTTTCTTTCGAGCTTCCCAAGCAGAAAGAGTTGGGTAACTAGCCAGCAAATTCCGGAGTTGTACCTCTCCTTCCGCATAAGGTTTTCGAAAATATTCCCATGATTTAATTTCGTAAGTATCCTTTGCTTTTACGATGTAACGAAGTTCCAATGGCATCAGGACATGTTGCAAAGTACTTTCAACATCGGAAAATAATTTCCAACCGGCATATTCTACCATGTTATCCTTTAATATTTTATCTTCGTATTGCAGTTTTACATTGTATGTTTTTTCAATTAAATCCAGAACATCTTTCAAAGGTTGGATGTAAGTTTTTTGAGGCTCCTGAGCATGCATGGTATTCAAAACGAATATGCAGACTGCCAGCAATACTATCTTTCTCATTGTCATCTCTTTTTTTAAAGTTGAATATCGGGAATAAAAATTGCTTTTCCAGCAGTCAACCGATAGAAAATATGTTCTTGTCTCGTACCCAATTTCGCATCACCCGTAAGATAAAAAATTCTTTTTACCCACGGATTTACGTCACTTAAATATTTCAGGTAATGTTCTTTCTCTTCAGTGTTTAAGGTATTGAACCTGTCATAAACACGACCGACAATATCATGAATGTCTAAACTTTCAGTTGAAATTACACCCGGTATTTTTTCCTTTGTTCCCGGAAGTAATACGACTGAATTTTCAGAAACGGTGAGTAATTTCTTTTTTTCACGTTCGATATTCACCTCGTTACCATACGAAATCAATTCTTTCAAAAAGTATTCTTTTAAATCAGATTTCATTTTTTCCGGTAAACCTGTTTTATCGATGATCTGTTTCAGGGTAGAAAAACGGTTGAAGTTATTGATGTTGTAATTCAATTCCGAGGCGTACAGGACACCCTCACCGTTAAAGCATATTTTTGTCAGGATGTTGATCAACGCTGAAAATTCAGCAGATTCTGCATTTAATAAAGGATTGTTTTCCGCCAAAGTCTGAGTTAATACATTGGGAACATTCTGCTTTGCGGTAATTCTAAGGTCAGCACTCTGTTCACGAACAACCGGCAATACCTCTTCATTATCAGCCATGACTTCGTTTGAATTTTGAATCACTTTTTCCCTTCCGGCCTGATTCAGGATATGTTCGATGATTCCATTATCTGCCTCAACAGGAGCTCTTACCGCATCGATGCTCACTTCTCCCATTTTCAATCCGGCAGCAAAGACACGTACGACAATTGTGCCGGGTTCGCCGGTAGACCTGATGACGTTACTTACCGGCATATCGATATAGAGTGTCCCATTTGTATCCATTCTTTTCCCAAAATCGGATTGATATACCGGGTATCCGACCAACGTTGCGGGGCCGGTAACCTCCCATCTCACTGTATTTCTTGCACCAAAGATGTGATTATTCTCATTATCTAAAATATCAGCCGTAATAATTGCAATTGAATTTTGTGCAGCAGTGATTTGAGAATGAGAACTTTTTAATGAAACAACAGCCGGTTCACCGGTGATATGTAATTCCTGTTCAACATGTTGTCCATCTTTCTTCCCTATAGCTGTCAATGTGCCATTTTCTATGGGTACATTTTCAAATTTCACAACATGGAAATTTTCATTTGAAGGCTTCTTGATTCCGAAACGATGTCCGTTTATCTTCAATTCCACACTCTCACAATTGCTGTCTATTTCAATATCTTTTTTCTGACCGATATACTGTGCCCGCCAAAATTGAGGATGAATAAATATCATCGGCTTCCTGCTATAATTGGCTTGCCATAGATAATACGAATATTTAGGCACCCGATAACTATCAACCCACCCTTTGGGATTATAAAAGAGGAGAGGTGCATTTTGATAGCGACGGTCACAACCGTGATCTTCATACAACCAAACGACCAAATTTGACTGATCAATTCGATTGTTTGATGTGCCATCCTGGCTGCTCCTTGCAGCTTCGTGCCGGTGTTGTTCATTAGTAGCATGTTGCTGATTTAAAGGCCGTATATTCATCTCGTCATCATCATACCACCCACGAACATTACAGTTTAACATCTTGGACAGCCGAAAAGATTTGCTGGGTAAATTAATAAATTTTCCAGGGCTCGGACCGGGACAATCCCGGCATGAAATATAACGGGTATTGTCTTCTTCGTATACCCAGCGCGAATCGGCAGCACGATTACTTTCGTCTCCTATATCCCACAATAAAATTGACGGATGATTCCTGTATTGACGAATCAATTCGCGAGCATAGGTCTCCTGAAATTCCAATGTAAAATCAAAATCTTTCACATTTGGAAATTCTCCGCAGGTAATTAAGCCAATTTTGTCGCACAAGTCATACACATAGGGTGCCGAGATATATTGCCCGGGACGGATAAAGTTACAATTTAGATTTTCTTTTATGTCCCGCAAATCCATGTCGTGGATAAAATCAGGAATTGCATCTCCCAGCCAGGGATACTCCTGATGACGATTGAATCCTCGAATATTTACTTCCTCTCCATTGACAAAAAGCGTATTCGTATCAAAATCCCAACGAAATTCACGTATTCCAAAATCTGTTTGATAAATATCCACCGTTTTATCTTCTATGGCTATTTCAGAAACAGCATGATACATATTTGGGGTATCCGTGTTCCACAATAAAGGATCGGGCACCTCCACTTCTTGTTGAAACATTTCAATATAAAAAGGAACTATCATTTTGGCCGAGATGACTTTTGCTACAACTTTTCCGGTTTTATCAAAGATTGTTGTCGTTAACCTGCATTCTTTATTCTCCGTATATTCATTCTTTACCCAGGTTTTCATATCGAGCAGCGCCTTACTCTTTTCAACAATAGGCGTAGTAAAAAATGTGCCTCCCTCAAATTTTGCAGAACCAGCATATGGCACATACAATTTGTCGGTTACAACGAGTTTTACATTTCGATAAATGCCACCATACACATTCCAACAACCTCCACTCATCGGAGCCACTTTATAATCATCGTCCTGCTTGTTTGACACCGAAACGGCCAGCACATTCTCTCCTCCAAAATTGATATAATCAGTCAGATCAACTGAGAAACCAGTATATCCGCCAAAGTGTTCAGCCATAGGTTTTCCGTTTATGTACACACGACAATTCTTTTGTACACCTTCAAACTCAACGAAAACTTTCTTGCCTTCCAGGCTTTTTTCAACTGTAAATCTTTTTCTATACCAGCCAACCCCATCCCACCAATAGGAATTATCCCTATTTGAGGCATTTTTTATATAAGGATGGAGCTCACCTGTGGTCTCATAAGTGCTCCACGTATGAGGAATTGAAACAATACCCCAATTAGAATCGTCATATTCGGGTCTTTCAAGTATTTTGCTCCAAATCGGATCTTTTGGATCATTCCACCTTCTATCGTTAAATCCCGGATATTTCTGCTTCACTTTTTCTTCCGGAAAATAATTAAAAGTCCAGTTTGTGTTGATCAGCTTTTCGATCCGTCTACCGCTTTGTTGTGAAAAAGCAGACAATACAATGCACAGTAAGATAGAAAGTATGATCGCTCTCATGGCAAAATAGTGTTATCGAAATGTCACATCTTTGACAAACTCATTTATGCGAATATCGGCATCTTGTAGTGAATTGACTTTTACACCATTGATGATAAAATTATCAAAGACAATATGCTGAATGTCGTTTTGTACATCCAATCCGAATATTTCAGAACCGTTTGGAAAAGGTTTGTAAATTTCACAATCTTTAATCAGTACATTCTCGATTCTTCCTTTTCCATACCGATTTTTTATGATGAAATGAATAGGCCGCTGTGTGCCCTTGATATAGCAGTATTCAAAACGATTATTCACAAAGCGGATATTTTTAAAATGTGCTCCATCATTACAGTATAGAACCATTCCACGATCTGAAACAATCACATCATTATTTTCAAAAAGGATATTACTCATGTTTGCAGCTTTTGTTTCAGTGCCTACTTTTAAAGAAGATTTACGCGTCAAAAAGACACAGTCCTTTACTGTAATGTTCTCCAGGTCCTGATTTAAACCCAGATTATTGGTTGTTTTAATGGCGATATTATCGTCGTTGCAATAAGCAAAACAATGGTCGACAAGTATATTCCTTGATGCATCCGGATCAATTCCATCTGTATTTGCCACATTGAAATCATTGATAATTTTCACATTACGCATGACAACTGAATCGGATAACTGAATATGTGTATTCCATGCAGCAGGATCACGAAGGATTACATCCTCGATTAGGATATTCTTACTCCGACGTATCCGGATTAAATTTGCAGGCTTGCCTTGTGCACGGATAATGCTCCCACTTCCATCAATAACTCCCCGACCGGAGATATGTACATTTTCCGCATTGTCTATCAGGATTAACCTTGAAAAAGTCATCCATTCACCGTTGTCGGTATATTCTTCTTTTGCCCGATTCACGTGATCACTTTCCAAGCGATTGTCATCCGTTGGATAATCATTTCGGTTTTCCGAACCTTTTATGACAGCTCCCGCTTCCAGATAAACCTTTGTATTGCTCTTTACCTGCAAAGTGCCGGTATGATACACCCTGGAAGGAAAATAGAGTATTCTCCCACTACCCGAGGCCTTATCAAGCGCATTTTGAAGATGTTTCGTTAACAAAAGGTTTGGGTTACCTTTTGGCAAGAAATCTTCAACATTGACGATATTGCTGCTTTTTGATGAATATATTTCCTCCTGTGGGCTATCAGCAAGGAGGAAAAGATACTGTCCACCATTGATACGGATTACATAATACCCCGGATTGGGAATTCTAAAACGAAGTGATTTACCATTTAAATGGCCGTCGATTTTTTTTATCAGAGGACTTATCTCAAACTCATTGATATCTTCAACGCAGTTTACCTGAATATCAGAACCTGAACTGATACTGAAATGGACGTAGCTAATATCTCTGAACTGCTGGGGACGAACCGACTTTTTACCGATTGTAACCAGGGTATAATATTCCGATTTTGGTGTATTGTCTTCGATATAAATAATCGGTTCCCGACTCCAAACGTGTAATGCGGTCAAAGAAAACAGGACGAAAAATAGAGCTTTATTATTCATTTTAAAATAGTTAAACTAAATTTTTTTATCTGGGAATTTATTTTCCAATAGGCTTTTTACAGGGGGAATATAAATCACCTTTTCTTTCTCAATCGTATAAATATCAGTACGTATTTTTGTTTTCCTGTCACGAATATACGTATAAGAAATATACGGATTGATTCGCTGAACCAAATCCAACGCTTTTTTCATTTCATCCCCGGAAAATTTTTTGGTCTCGGGATAAAGATCACGGATTATTTTTTGTAAATCCGTTTCCTGTGTGTAATATACATCCTTCACCAAGCCCTTTTGTGGTGATACCATTACTGTTTTCCCACCCACGGGAATTAAAGAAATTAACTGTTTCTCGTTTACAAAATTTTTATCTCTTCCATTATCCACGATGAGACCTGAATAATACGCCGCAAGTTGATCCTTAAATGGTAGCGGAAGTTTGGTGCCGGCAATAAAGCGTGTTATTTCACGCGAAATATTATATTGTTCCACCACAAAGTTATAATCATCTGCCACCAATCGCCCGTTATTCGCTTCCATCATCTGATAAAACTTATTGATTACGTGACGAAAATCAACAGTAGTCGTATCAATTTTGGGGTTCTCGGAATAAATAAAGTTGCGAATTTGTTTTCTGAGATTTTCTTTATCACCAAGCGGGTATTGCAATTCACCCGTGTATTCTTTCATTTCCTCCGGGGCAACAATTCGTGTAATTTGTTCTGTATTTTTCTTTACAGCCTCTCTACCCTCATCAACCAGGACAGGTTCTGAAATTCCTTTCACAGCCAGGGTATCCTGATATTCATCAAATACAATTTCAATCTCTCCACTCAGTAGTCCGGCTGACGATACGGTCACTTTTGCTTTTCCCTTTTTTCCGGTTGAACGGATCAAATTGATTGTCGGCACGTCAATATACATCGTTCCTTCATATACCTCTGTCTGATTTATATCACTGTTATAAAGCTCAGGCCCTACCAGCGTGGCAACTCCTGAGACATCCCATTTCAAAGGATTATTTGCTCCGATCACAGGAATACCGTTTGCATCCACAATGTTTGCCTTGATCTCCACAATCTCGTTTTTGACTGCCATTCCTTTTGAACGACTTGCAGCAATCACAATTTTTGAAGGATCACCCGACATGGTGATTTTGTTCTCAACCTGTTTGCCATCTTTACGTTTTGCAATTGCCGCAATTGTTCCATCAACAATAAGTACATCGGGGAATGTCAAAGTAAACTGGTTTTTAGCATTCGGATATTGTCTCCCAGCAGATTTTCCATTTACGAAAAGTTCCACTTCATCACAATTGGAATGTACTACGATATTTTTTTTCTGACCTATATATTGGGGGCGCCAATAATTATATTGAATGAATACCATTGGTTTTGTAGCAAAATTAGCCTGCCACAGGTAGTATTTGTATTTGGGATTACGCCAGGAATCTACCCAACCTTTTGGATTAACATGCTTTAGCGGAGCATTCACATATTCACGGTCCGCACCATGGTCTGCATATAACCATACCGATCCGTAATGCGATTGCACATCTCTTTCTATTGCCCTATTCACGTCATTCACTTCTGTGCCGGCATGCTGGCTGTCAGTAGGTTCCAAATCTTTTTCATCTGTATCATACCAACCTTTGATGGTACAACGCAAAAATCCTTCAATAGACATGTTCTTTTCACTATGGGGAGCAAAATCACCTGCTGAATTGTTATAGATGTGACGTGATGTGATGATACGGGTTGTATCTTCTTCGTGTGCCCATTTTGAATCTGCGGCATCGGTCGTCTCATTGCCCATGCTCCAGAAAAAGATGGAGGGGTGATTTCTATCACGACGGATGGTTGCCCTGCAAATTTGCTCCTGCACTTCATCGTCAAATTCCTGGTTCTTAATGTTCGGTTGTTCTTCGTTAATGATAATTCCATTCCTGTCTGTAAAATTATAAATGCTTGGATCATGAGGGTAATGCGCTGTACGCATATAATTATGTTCCAGATTGTAACGGATATCATTCATGTCACGTAAAGCAATCCATTTTGGGAAAGCTGCACCAATCCAGGGAAATTCTTCGTGTCTGTTTTGTCCGTTGATACGAACTTCCTTGCCGTTCAACCATAGACGGTCGGTACTGTAATCCCAATGAAAAAAACGGAATCCAAGCGGACTATAATAAGTGTCTACCAGTTTATCACCGACATAGACCTGAGAATACACATTATAAATGTAAGGATTCTCGGGAGACCATAACGTAGGATTTTTTATCTCTTCACTTCTTTGTTCAAAAGTTGCTATTTTACCCGATTCTATGGTTGCATTACTTACCAGAGTGGCCACAATAGAATTGTCTGCTTTGGTAATAATGGATTTTAACGTTACATTCAAAGATCTGTTTTCCTCATTCTTCACGAATGTTTTCACATTCACCACTCCCTTTTTTGCATCCACAACAGGCGTTGTCACAAAGGTACCTCCTTCGTGCTTGTACGAACCTTGAAAAGGGATATATACCTTGTCCTTTATTACCAATCGCACATCACGCACGATACCCCCATAAACCACCCAATTACCGGCATTCATGGGAGGAATCATAAATTTGTCATTCAACGAATTGTTTACGGCAACAGCCAGGACATTCTCTTCACCAAACTTGACCGCGTCTGTCGCATCCACATAAAAACCGTTAAACCCTCCTTTATGGTCACCCAAGAATTTTCCGTTAAGCCATATTTTACTATATTTCTGAACACCATCAAATTCAAAGAAAATCTTCTTGTCCTTAAACTCATCACCTATTATAATGCTTTTACGGTACCATCCCCAACCATCCCACCAATAGGGACTATCCTTTGCGGAAGCATTTTTAATATATGGGTGCAACTCGCCCGTGGTCTCATAAGTCATCCAGGTATGGGGAATCGCAATGGTACTCCATTTTGAATCATCGAAGGTAATGGATTCATACCCATTTTTGTCAGCGTCTTCTTCCGGGAAATAATTGAAAGTCCACTGCGTATCAATATTTTTTTCAATACGCCTGGTAGCGGATTGTTTAAATATACCGGCGGCAAAAGAACCTGTTACGGTTAAAACAACAGCAAGCATTAAAATAATTAGTTTCTTCATACTCTCGTGTATATATAGTTTTTATAATTTATCACAATCAGTTTTATTTATTCAAATTTTATCGTACTATTGGTTTTATCATCGAAATATGTATCGGCAACCGAAGTAACCAGCTTATCACCCACTTTTACATTTATAAAAGTAACATCCATATCCGATGCCGTTGTAAAATTAGGATCTCTAAATAGTCTGAAGCCGTTGGGGAACATCTGCTCAAAATTGCAGTCTTCAAATCGCACATTCAAAATTTTCCCGATATGATTTTGCGTTGCATCCCGTTTTGAAAGGTTTACATTAATTCCACGCTTTTGTGCATCAGGATAATTGTATTCTATTCGATTATTTTTAAACAAGACCCCGTTTATTACGGCTCGATCTTGCACGTCGATTGCCATAGCCCTATCGCTTTCAATCACATCGTTATTTTCAAAAACTATATTCTTTATACTTCCACAGCGAGTTTCAGTTCCAATTTTTAGCGATGATTTTTTTGTCAGAAAAACATTATTCCGTATCGTAATATCTTTCACATCTTTTATCACTTTCGGGGAACCTGTACCCACGCATTTAATTGCTATATTGTCATCACCTGCCCATCCAAAGCAATTTTCAATGAGTACCCGCTGTGAAGCGTCCGGATCCCACCCGTCAAAGTTTGTTAGATGGGCATTTGTATTGGGATTGTTCAACATCTTACAGTAACGAAACGAAATATCGCTACTTCCTACAATATGTGTATTCCATCGAGAAGCATCTTTTAGAAGTATACCATCGAAAGTAATATTCCGCGAGTTTACAATAAATAGTAATCGCATAGCCTCTTTTCCATCCGAACCGTTGGGGTACTTTACGGCTCTAAAGTATGTTCCATTTCCATCAAAGCCTCCTAATCCGGTAATATGGATGTTTTTAGCATCCCGAATATAGATAAACCGATTTGAGCCACCACCATCCATATCCAAGTAGGGTTCCAACGATTCAGTGCTTGCCAACAAGATTGCCCCCTTTTCGAAGTGTATTTTGGAATCGCTGTGAATACGAAGCATTGAAGTAGAATAAATCCCTTGTGGAAAATAAAGCGTGGCATTTTTTCCTGAAATATCATTCAAAGCTTTTTGAATACGTACTGTTTCATTCTTATTCCCTGTGTTATCCACATGATATTTTTTTGTAATATCAATCATTTCACCGTCTGGTATTTTGTAGGGTTTATCGACTAGCAATACCAATCTCTTTGTAAAATCTTGGTTTTTTGCAAATCGAATTACAAAATAACCAGGTTCGTTTATGGTAAACCGGAGTGTGTTATTCTCCAATTTCCCCTGTATATTCCGACTTTTAGGGGAGATTTCCCAATCATTCTCTAACACATGATAACCTTTAACATTTACAGAGATATTCATGGGAGTTCCTTCATAAACAAGTTGAGCATATTGATACGAATTGAGATTGTAAGACATCGGCACATCGTTCTGTTGCATTACGGGAATTTGATGATCGTTACAAGTCAGTGTATATGTTTGAGCGACGGGTGACTGATTACTCGTTTCACTTTTATTCCAGATGGGTGCAGGCTCAGTGAATGGGAAACGCTGAACATTTACTTTTGATGTATTGATATCTGTTGCATCTTCAAACACAATTCCGGGACGGATATCAGTATGTTTTACGCTCACATTCACATTCCTGAGCGTTAATCCTTCGATATGCCGGAAATAGAGTCCGTATGCCGGACAGGTTCCGTAAATATTAAATTCAGGGTATTTGTCGATGTTCTCAGGTATATCCCTGTAAATGTATTCTTTATCCATTATACTTCCATAATAGAGGAAATCACAATCTTCAATGGTCAGATTCTCGATTTTTTGATTGGGTACCCCCCCGATAGCAGAACCGACTCCCGGACCATTGCGGACTTCCACATATCCAATGCCGGTATTACGGACATTTCGAATCGTAATATTTTTCATGGTACCTTGTGGTGCCGGATTGGGACCACCTTGAAAAGTCCTTCCGCGACTTCCAAGACGAATAAACAATGGTGTGGCACATCCCCTCAGCAATATATTTTCATACAAAATATTCTCCACTGTCGCTCCATCTACACTTTCAATTGCAATTCCATAACGTGCAAAACCTTCCACATTTCGTACCGTGAGATTTTTCACTCCACCATGCGTTTCGGTACCTACTTTCACTAAATGACAATTGGCATAGCGAGATGTCACATCTTCCACCAAAATATTTTCACCAATCTCCATCGAAAGTGATTTTATACAAATTACGTCATCTCCGGCCAGAGCACGAATTCCACGCACAACTACATTTTTACATCCACTAATGTCTGTTCCATCCTGATTGTGTGTTCCGGTATAACATCGTATGTTTTGATTGATCAGATACAGATTGGAACACGCTTCGTAGTATTGAGTCCAGTTTGCACTGCGAATCAAAGAAATACTATCGACTGACACATCTGCACATTTAATCATTCTGATGAGTCTCGGGCGTTCATCTTCATTTCCTTTGCCGCGCCATGGAAAGCCTTCAAAAATGGAATTCCCATCTATAATACCTCCGCCGGTAATTCTGATATTTTGCTTGCTGTCTGCAAAAATAAGTTGATAATGCTCCCCCGAACGAAACGAAGGGATTGTATGCGATATCTTCTGCGGATAATCATCTGGATTCATGGAACCACGTAAAATAGCTCCATTTTCAATGTATAAAGTCACATTGTCTTTCATTTCCAATGTTCCTGAAACATAAATACCATCGTGAATATATACTATTCCCCCACCCCTCGTTGAGGAACATCGATCGATGGCTGATTGAATCTGCCTGGTGTTGATGGTCTTGTTATCGCCAATGGCACCAAACTCTTTTACATCAAATACGCGACCCTTGGGAGGTCTGTTTTCAATCTTATTTTGAGCCTGAAGTGCCACAAAATACATTGGATAATCAGCACTGCCGTTACTTCCCAGCGAAATTTCATCACTTCTTCTAACCTGTTTCGAAAAAACCTCAAAATCACCTGACGCTGTCTTCACATATTGTCCGGTTGATTGATAATCACGCATCCATTTCGGTTTTTCATTTATCAAAACTGAATGTGCAATAAACAGAGTTGCATTCTCTCCAACAGTAAAACGGGCAATGACATCCCCTGAATAATTGTTTGAGCTTACCGAAGTTTGTAGAAAATCTGCACCACGTAAAAAAACAGGGAGTTTGGTTATTGGAATATTTACTTCTCCATAAATGGAAACACCATTTTGCAGGTTCCCCTGTTCGATCCAGTGTGAAGCATTAAAATTATATGTATAGACGTCCCAGATGTCCAGGTTTTTTATCAAACGGGAGTCAGCAAAAAGTGTCATACCTTGTGGCAGATATAACAAGATAATCAGTAATACTATTTCTTTCAACTGTTTCATGATCAACGGTAATCAAGTAAATTTTTTCGGATAATATTCATTATCCTATCTGGGTCTTCAATGTTCCTGGGATAATAATAATAAATCAACTGGTCAATATCCATCTTTAGAAGTTGGGGCATTCCCTTTTCAAGCAAGGGAATATCCTCATCCAGCATATTATGATTCTCCATTAGAAAGAGGGATTTGGTATTATTCGCATGCGCAGCATCAATGAAACGTTGCCCCTGTGTTCCAAGAAGAGTCTTGCCTTCGCGTTCCAATTTACCACCGTCAGCATTCCCCCAAGGCCTGCCATCAGCGCCAAAATAATCCAAATTCTTTATTTCAGCCATTTTAGATACCGTTTTATCATCAAAACTTGCATACATAAAAAGGGAGATGATTTTCTCCGGATACTTGGATTTAATGTGCTCATTTAACCTGGAATAGAAGTTAACGTTGGCTTGAACCTGTTGTTCAATCGTTGGATTTGCACCGAGATTTTTTATCGCTTCGGGTGAATAATCCAAGTCTAATGTTTTGGGCTCATCCCAGATTATTCCTTTAAAATTCCAGGTTGAAAAAAGTTTGTCTACCATTTTCTCGAAAAAGAGATAGGTGTCAGGATGATGAATACTGCTTATTCTACCGGAAATGGAAGTGTCAAAAGCCGAACCATCTTTGTTGAGCACCCATGTTTGTGGATTGCGAGTTGTGAAAACACTCGGAACCTTGGGTGAACCCGCCAACATTCCTCCCCAGCGTGAAGGAACAGCAAAGACATCCATCCCCAATTTATTAGCTTCTTTAATAATAAATTCTATGTTTTCATACGCAGCATCAAAATCCTGCTCTAATATGGCTAAGCTTATTGCATTTGTCCCAGCTTTTGCCATCCAATTCAAATCCTCCCTGATCTGGCTTGGAACCATCGTATACATATGAGCACGATAGTATAGAGCGTTCAGATATTTTCCACTCTCTCTGTATTGGAGTTTGTTAAATCCCGCTCTAGGTAAAGTGTCTTTTTGTATACAACCAAAAATGGAAAATAGTAATAATAGAAAAACGGAAAAAATAAAACAGAATATTTTTTTTCGCATACGGAAATGTTTACAGTTATTTGATTAACACGGGAAGGAAGTATTCCCGTGTTAATCACTTTTTGAACTCTGTTGATTTTGGTTATATGTCCATCACTACTCTAAAACCAATTTCTTCAGAGCGGGTTCCGGGTGCCATATATAAACGCACATACACATTACTCATATATTGCGGCGAAAACCAACTCCCTCCCCGAAGTATTTTATAAATACCGTCAAGAGGGCCTTGAGGATTCTCGATGTTTTCCCCGGATTCAGTGTAATAATTTTCTCCATACCAATCACTGCACCACTCCATAACATTCCCACACATATCGTAAATACCAAATAAGTTTTTACCGGACGACATGGAAGCCACACTATGAGCCATCCAGCCATTGAATACAACCGTCTCTCCTCTCGAATTGACTACAGTTTTAATATCTGCCGAAGAATTATCATATATCCAGCCTGCTTTTTTGGCATTCTTTTCATTTTGGGAGCTAAATAACAAGTTACCTTTTGGATCATTGGGCACTCTCGCAGCATACTCCCATTCGGCTTCAGTGGGCAGGCGCCCACCCAACCATTGTGCAAATGCAGCCGCTTCTTTCCAGGTTATTCCAACGATCGGATAATTTTCTCGATCACCATATTTTGTCCATCCCCAGAATGGCTCTTCGGGCATAGACACTTTGCCCGGGTTACTTTCAACAAATTTACGATACTGAGCTACTGTAACCTCTTTCGTCATTATACGAAAACTGTTTAGAGCAACAGTATGTACAGGAGACTGATTTTGGAGTTGTCCATCACTGTCACTTGTAGAGGGCTCTCTTCCCATGCCATACGTATCACCGGCTATTGTTACCCAGTCACCTGCAGGAACAATGGTTGTATAATCATCTACAGATTTTGTGATTTCTATATCCGGCCCGGCATCCGGTATTGGATCGGAAGAAAAGTCATCCGGAATCTCATCGCACGAAGCCAATATGAAAACGAGTAACAGACTCTGCAAAAGGTATATTAATTGTTTAAAATTCTTTTCCATAACATTAAATTTATTTCGTTAGTTCCAATTTGGAGTATGTAAGTCATTAAGAAGATTCGGATTTTCTTTTAAATCCCAATTGGGTATCGGGTGATACAGATTTTTTTGATCCACAATCTTAACCCCTGGCACAAAAGGAACGACAATATTAAAATAATCACCACCTGTATTTTGATCACCCTGTTTTGGAACATCGCTCACAAAGGATGGATTGATGATTGTCAATGATTCAACATTTTCAAGAGAGTTCCTAAATTGGCTGTAACTGTTCATCTCTCTTATATAAGTTCCGGTCCGGCGTAAGTCATATAAACGATTCCCTGCCTCATGAGCAAATTCAAAACGTCTTTCCAGTAAAATTGAATCCTGCATAGCTTCTTTGGAAAGTCCCGCCATTAACGGATTCAATCCGGCACGTGCTCTCACCAAATCAACATATTGTTTTGCCTCGGCTACGGTTCCTCTTGCATTCCTGCATTCTGCCTTAATTAATAAGGCATCGGCAAAACGTAATAATACATAGTTTGCACCGCCGACGCTTTGGTTTGCCGAGACAATATCAAATCCTTTACGAATCGAAGGACCGGTAGAAATACGAGCAATGGTGGCAAATTGATATAGCCATTTATATCTTTTATCTTTATATTGGTTGAAAGACATTACCAATTCTTCGGTAGGTACATAGTTATGATATCCCGTTGTTTCTCCGACTGCATCCTGTCCATTTATTAATTTCATTTCCGCAGGTGCCATTTCCCTGTGTAGTGTATTCTCAAACCCGGATATTGCCTGAGCTTCCATTTCCCAAAGAACTTCTTTACATCGATTGGGTGTATTTTCCTTGTCTACATCAAATAAATCTCCGTAGTTTGGCAACAAATCGAACAGGTTTTTTTTGTTCATTAAATAATCCACAGCGCTTTCAGATTCACTATATTTTTTCTGGGCAAGATAGATTTTCGAAAGGAGTAATGCCCCGGCGCCTTTATTGATTGGCAGATAATATTCCAACCCTCCTGCCACATTTGTTTTTACTGTATCAGGCATTATATAATTTCCGTTTTTCACGGAATTGTCCTTTAAGTTTTGAAAAGCATATGTTGCATCACTTTCAATTAATGTATACACTTCACCAATTGAATTCCGAGCCGGCCTGATATTGCCGGCAGTAGTCAGGTAGGTTGGCGTAATGGGTACCTCCCCCCAAATTTGTACAAGCTGGAAATAGGCCCAGGCACGAATAAATTTGGCTTGTGCCATTATTTTTATCTTATTGGCTGCCGTAATTTGTGGCGAAGTCTCTAGTTTTTCTATTAAAATGTTCATCTGACTCACTACTGTATATAAACTTCCCCAAATATTCTGAACATGAACATTCTGATTGTCATAAGTTAACGAACTAAGACTTGTACGGGCTTGATCGTTTGTTGTAAAATATGTATCATCGGTTGTTAAATCTACAACGGAGATAAAATCTCTGCCAAAAACTGTATTTCGGACAGCAGCAATACCTCCGTATAAAAATTTCACGGCCTCTTCATCAGTTTTAACGTAATTGTCAAGATTGGTCTGATCCAAAACATCTTCCTTTAAAAAATCAGCGCAAGATGAAATAAGACCTATCAGAATTGTCGATAAAACCAGTTTGTAAAATATTCTTTTTTTCATACGATTATTTTTTTTCAATATGGTGTATGGCACTTTAGCGATTAACGAGAGCAGAGTAAATTTATTTACTTTGCCGATTGTAGTAAAAGTCTAACTTTAGTGAACTCGCTTTAATCATATATGTGAACAATTATCACGCTTGTTGCGTGACAGTAATTAAAAGTTTACATTCATTGTGAAAGTATAGGATTTGAATGCCGGATATGCACTTCGGTCAACTCCTATCCGACTGTTAGAAGAACCTTCCGTACTTGACATTTCAGGATCCATTCCTGAATAGTTGGTAAACGTAAGAAGATTGGTTGCATTCAACCCCACTGACAAACCACTTAATTTAATTGCTTTTAGATACTTCACCGGAAACCGGTAAGATAAGCTAAGACTTTTTAGGCGTAAATAGGAGGCATCTTCCACATAATTGGAATTCATTGTAGATGTATAGGCTGTTTGTGAAGATACCGGTCCTTTTTTATTGTGAATTGGAATTGGGTACTTTCCATCGCTATATCCCGGATCACCTATAAGTGCATTCATATTCCGATATGAGTCCATTGCCATGCGGTACTGATTGTTGTTATTTGATTGAAATGTAAATAATTTTCCGCTGTTCCCATTATATACACTATTACCGAAAGCCCCATTGATGAAAACGGACAAATCAAATTGACCATACGTGAAAGTATTGGTAAGACCGAATGTTGTTCTTGGCATCGTGATGCCTAAAACAACCATATCGGCATCTGTAATGACCCCATCTCCGTTCGTATCCTGATACTTGGGCATACCGGGTATTGTTTTCAAACTTTTTGGATTTTCATAATAAACAACATCGTTATCATAGACTTCCTCCCAATTTTTATAAGTCGACACTTCATGACCGATCAATACATTCAGCGGTTGTCCCTTTTGTAGATATACAATATCAACTTTCATCATTCCATTTCCTCTGTAGAGGACAACTTTGTCATTATCTCCCAGGTCCACCACCTTGCTATCATTAAATCCGATGTTGAAATCGGTAACCCAATGGAATTTTCTCGAACTAATATTATGAGACGACAGTTCAATTTCTAATCCTTTATTATCTACACGTCCAATATTAGACATAATCGATGAATATCCGGTTGTAAGCGGTAAGCGATACTCGTACAATAAGTTTTTAGTAATCTTGTAATAAAGATCTACTCCTAATGTTATCCTATTTTGAAAGAATCCGAGATCCAAACCTGTATTATATTGATGCGTAGTTTCCCATTTAATATTTGAGTTCCCAATTTGATCAAGAACATTTCCAATTGATTCTGCACCCCCAATCAGGACTTTATTGTCATCTAACAGAGACATGGAAGTATATTGACTGATATCATCATTTCCCGATATTCCATAGGTTGCTCTTACCTTCATTCTTGAAAGCAAATCAGATTTTTTCAACCACTCTTCGTTTTTAATATTCCATGCTAGCGCTACAGAAGGGAAATAGCCGTATTTATTAGATGATCCAAACCGGGAAGAGCCATCACTTCGAAACGTGCCTGTAATAAAATAGCGGGAGTCAAAATCATACATAACACGTCCCAAAAAAGAGACTAAAGAGTACATGTTACTTCCGGAATTCATTACAGGGTTTAATAATCCTGCCCCTAAATTATTCCACAAATAATCATCGGTTTCAAATTTATTTACTTGCGCATAAAAATCCTCTCTTTTATTATGCTCAAAAGTAACACCAGCCAAAGCATTAAAATTATGTTTTTCATTAAATGTTTGAATATAATTCAATGTATTTTCGTTTAACCATCCATCACGGTTATAAGAAGTTCTTCTTGCTTTGTTGTTTTTATCAATATTTGCCGGAGATGATTGCGAATATCTTGGTTCGTACAGGTATCTCATTTCGTCTGAATATTGCCAGGCACCTCTTGTCATGAATGTCAGCTCAGGTAAAATCCTCCAATTTAATTGTCCGCTGATATCGAATTTAAATGGACGTTCATAATTAAGGATACTGATTGTTTTACCTGTAACGTCACCAACTGAGGTTAATTCACCCGTTTCCGAGTCGATGAAAAAACCATCTTGGAAATAAGAGCCGTCAGGAATACTCGTATTCGGTCTAACCCCGGCAGCCCTCACCATCGCTCCATTATCTCCCCCGCTAATTTTCTGATTTTTTGCACGGCTTGCAGAAGTATTAATCTGAAAGTCCACATCTCTATGTAACTTTAGATTGAATTTTCCTCTTACGCCAAATCGTGTGCTATGACTATTTTTCAACAGTCCCTTAACATCCTGCAAATTCGTGGAGATAAAGTATGTTGTATTATCAGACCCCCCGGAAATTTGCACATTATATTCGTTCCTATAGCCATTATCCACCAGCATAGCCATATAGTTTTGCCCAACACCTGCTTCACTTGGATAATTCTTATTCAATGAATTTACCCCCCTGCTCAGACGTCCAATATTGTCATAAAAAATAAACTGTTCCGCATTCATCATCGGCAGTAAATTTTTAGGCTCCGAAATTCCCATTTTAGCATCAACGGAAACTCTGGCTTTCCCTGTTTGGCCTTTCTTTGTTGTGATCATAACAACCCCATTGGCACCTCGTGAGCCATATATAGCTGTTGCAGATGCATCTTTCAAAATGTCCATTGACTCTATATCATTGACACTTAATGCAGAAAAAGCACTTTTATCAGATGGGATGTTATCTATTACAATCAGTGGTTCATTTCCACCGGATATAGAACTACTACCTCGAACTCTGATCGCAACATCCCCTCCCGGTTCTGCAGAAGTAGTCACTACATGTACTCCTGCAGCATTACCTTGTAAAATTTGCTCAGGAGATGTCAAAATTGATTTATTTATATCTTTTTGACTGATAGCAGCAACGGAACCGGTCAGGTCTTTCTTTCTTACAGTTCCGTAACCGATAACAACTAACTCGTCCAACGACTCTATTGCCGGAACAAGCTTAACATTTATAAGCGTTCTTCCGTTGGTATTTAATTGTAAAGTTTCATACCCAATCGCTGATAAAGTTAATTGAGAATTTGAAGGAATTCCCGATAAATTATAAACACCATTAATATCCGTCACAGTCCCTTTCTTTGTTCCAGACTCAATAATGTTCACACCTATAACGGTCTCTCCTGTTTCCGCATCTGTTACAGTTCCGGTCACACTGATAGTTTGTGCATTAACTGCAACTACCCCAAGTAATAAAATTAATATTCCCCAAAAACGTAAAAAGATTGGAGAACAATTTAATGAATACCTCATAACTTTTTGTTTTTTCTGGCAATTAAATAAAATATTCTTTCCCTATAAAAAGCATAGCAGCAATATACTGCTTAAACCTGTTTCAAAAGTATATCAAAAAGAGAAGTTTCAGTTTTGATTTTTTTTGAATTCTGTCGATTATTTAAATATTTTTCTTCTGACATCCTGTTTATGTTTGATTTTTGCTAAAAAAAGTCTGTTTTATCCCAAATTATACCTAAAATACACAATAGATAGTCACCCCATCCAATGAATGGTGAAGACCAGATGATCGTAAGACATATCGTTTAATCGCTGCGATTGTTATTATCTGTTATTTGTCGGCAGAAGAAGACTCGGAAGTTTTTTTAATGATTGCTCTTATAATATCGTTCCATTTCTATGCAAGCAAATATTAAAGGGAGCAGGCCGTGTGTATCACTTTGTATTAATGGAGTTCGCTCATAATCCATTGGGTCATCACTGAAATTAGTTCCCCCTTTAACACCGTTAAAGTCTCCATTCTCATCCACAAATGAACGCAATGCTTTCCATGCCGATTCAACTGTTGCTGAATACTTTTCTCTATCTAGCCAACCTTCATTAATACCCCGTGCAAGGCAAAGAGTAAATATTGCTGTCCCGGACGACTCCTTCACGGAATTATCCATATCAAGAACATTGTTCCATGTGCCATCTGAATTCTGACAAGCTACCAGAGCATCGATCTGTCTCTTGAATATACTCAATAACTGCCCGTATGACGTGTGGTTCTTGGGCAAAGCCATCAATACCTCTGAAGTTGCCCATAAGGCCCAGCCATTTCCACGTGACCAATACGGCGTCTTGAAATCAGGATTCTGTGGATAACAAGCCTGCATAAAAAGTCCGTCCTGCAAATTTTGAAGATAACTGCTGAAGATGATGACTTGTTTTGCTGCATCATTTAATAGTTGTCCCGAAAGTTTTTGGTCTGCAACAGTCTTTGCCGAATAGATAAGATAGGGAAGACCCATAAACATGTCATCTGCCCAAATCGATGGCTCGACAGTGTATGTACGTGCAAATACTCCATCAAAACGAAACTGTTTTTCTATCAGATATGAGAGAATACTATCAGAAAAAGTCTTATACTGTTCCTTTGCCGGAAAATCTCTTCCATAAGCCAACCGAGTGACAAAAGCCATGGCCGGGGCTGAAGTATAATCAAGCATAGGGCGCCCTGCAATTCCAAAATTCATAGACCGTACGGCATGTAATTCGCGGGTTTGATATTCTACCATTTGACGTGAGGATAAGACAAATTCACACCATTTATCGGCAAAATTCACATATTTTTCATCTCCGGTTTCATGAGATAATTTTTGCAAACCCCACATGAAACATCCCACATGGTAGCTCCAATCAAAGAATTTTCCACCATTCCTGTTACTGACAAGTAAGTTGGATCTGGGAATATTCCATGTGAATTTTCTATCACCTGAATGATAAAGTCTATAAAACACCAACTCTTCTTCGGGTTCAAGCACGGTATGAATATTACCATCAAAGGTGCCCAGGATTAACCAGTTAGCATCATGTATTTTTGGGGCATATCGACTTAAAGTACAACGGATACGCTTCCCCTTATCGGCATATCTCCCCAAATTCTTACTTTGCAGAAGCACCAACCAATCGCCGTGACCATCGTAATCCGACTTTATCAACACCTCATTCTCTCCTTTATGAAGATTGACAGTGAATTTATCAGGCAAAATATACGTTTTCTCATCAAACTCAACTTGAAAATCGGGATGATCTTCCCGGCTAAACACCAATTGTCCATTAATCCAAATTTTCAATGCCCCTGTGCGTCCCACCTCAATTTCCTCTACCTGGGCAATCTCCGATAACATGACTGTAACTGCATAGCTTACGCCTGGAATACAATCATTATTGTTATTCCCAAAGTTAATAAACTCGATATCAGCATATAGGGGCTGAAGTGTATATTCATATCCGAAATGCGTGTTATCTACCACTTTGTCCGCAACAAAAGATGCTAACTGAAGGGGAGTAAATCTTTCCAGATCTTGTTTTGTAACAGTTTGTGCGTTTACAATGTTAAAGAGAAACAACACAAACCATAAAATTACTGTTCCCTTCATCGCTAATAATTTAAGATTGGATAATTTCTATTATACCCTGTTGAACTGTGCCTGACATTATTCACATAAATGGGATCCGAAAATCTTTTTTTCATTTCTGTAGTTTCAGACCCATTACGATCAGCCCATATTTTAACAATTCCATTCGGATAGTAACACATGAGCTGTTCCCCCGGTAAATCAAGAATTTTATATTGTGATAAAACGCTCATTGATTCGCCAAAATCGAATAGGATATCTCCCGCATTATTATAGAGCGTTTGACCTATTAACAACTCATGAATTCCATCTCCATCCATATCCAGCAAAGAGCTTCTATCCGATTTATCACCCAATGGAAAAGGCACCGTGATCTCGATGCCGGAATCAGCATCATAAACCCATCTCTCAGGATCACCGCCGGATACCCGATTATATCTGCCCGCCATGGCTATACGCTCTCCATTTGAGCCTAAATTGCCGACCCATCCATAATGAAAATGTCCTTTCATTTCTTTAATTGCCCAAACCTGTTCGCCTCTTTGATTAAACATTACTGCACGAGGAAGCCTGCCATCATCCCCCTTTTCACGACAAGTGAAAAATGACCATTCCCTTTTCTTCTTCTGATAAATTGGCAATACAACATCTGAGTGATCATTCCAGGTATTACCATCCAACACAAAAAGTTCCTTACCAGTATCAAAAGAAATGCAACGCTCTCCATACATGAACTCTTCTTTTCCATCATGATCTATATCGATTATTGGCGTTGTGTGGCTGCCACGTGGACCATTAAAATCATCCGGATAATAGATCTCCCAGCGAGATGACATATCAGCGTTCCAGGCTTGTAACTTCATGTCGCGATAAGTGCCTTGCGTAGTTACCAAAACCGGCTCATCATTCACATAACCACCGATTAAGAAAAAACGCCATTTGTAACTGTTAGCTTGATTGTGAGTCGGAGCTTTCCAAGGCCAGCGTCCTGTCACTTCTCCGCTAAGAACATCTGCTCGTTCCAGCATATAGCCTTCGTATGCAAATGGTCTATCCGTGTTGATGTTGTTAACATAATAAATCTCATCTACTCCATCCTTATCCATGTCAAAAGGAAGAACGGGTATAAACCAAATGCCCGGTAATGCACCCGCCAATTCACGGCGCCACAGTTCTCTTCCTTCCAAATCGAAAACAGCAAGTTTTGGCCTGTTCTTTGGAAAAAAGAAACTTCCTTCATAAGGATCCAGATTCCGTTCTTCCGAGAATAACATTACAAATCCTTTTTTTCCGTCGCCTAAACTCAAAGGTGCAGAGCGGGCAAATTGCACAGGTATACCTAAGCTAAATTCTAAAGCGGTATAAATATCGCGTTTCGGGCTTTGCCCTTTTATAATTAAATTCGCAGAAAAGAATAAACAAATTAAAGAGAAAATGAACTTTGTTTTCATAGCTTTAAATATTTTTAATGAACATTCTTTTTGGAGAGACCAACTCTTTATTTCAAAATTATTGAAAATGATTGTCTTCGAACCTCATTTATTTCCCTAAATATGTTTAATATTTTCTGCCTAATAAAGAAAATAACCGGAGAATAGACATTTTTCATAAGCATGGTTGTTTGTGGGCATAAGATATAAAATCAATCCTAAACACACGTTAAAAAAAAACGAAATCACAAAAAAAAAATCTATATTTACACACACTAATTTTGGTGAAGTTTTATGCGACATTTCATCCGACATTCCATCATTCTACCCCTTTTTTTCTTTTGCAGCCACTTATCGGCAGAGGAAAACAATCTTTTTTTTGAAAAGGAGGAAGCTTTGAACTCACTCCTAAACTACTCTATTACTTCTATAACTCAAGATGACACCGGTTTTTTATGGCTTGGAACCGAATATGGATTAGCCCGGTTTGATGGTTATACGTACTTGTCATTTTATGCCAACGAAGAGAGCGATCTTTCACTTCCCGGCAATAATATAAAAAGAATCATTAAAACACAAAACGGTAACATCTGGATTGCCACTGATCAGGGTATAGCTTACATGGAATTACCGGGTGGTAAAGTTGTCAAACCGGACTATTGCTTACAGTTTAGCCATCTTCAAGTAAACACCATTAGTGAAGACACAGAAGGAAATCTATGGCTTGGAACTAATGATGGCGTTAAAGTAATCAATCCTGAACTGGAAATGGCAACCTCAATTTTGTTACCACTAAATGAAGATCAACATTCATTCAATGTGAATTTCATTGACATTGACAACGCGGGAAATATATGGATTGGTTCAAATTTTGGCTATTGCGCCATAAAAAAAATTTCTCCAACGCAATTATTCCGGTCACAAATAGTTGATATAAAGGTTTGGAAAGCAAAAAACAGACTCGGTTTTTTTTCAATCGATCCTTTCAACAAATTGTGGATAAATAGCGACAGCAGAAATTATGTTTATCACATCACAGACGATCGCCAACTGACTAACAAAACCAAAATAGATCCCGACATTGATGGGAAAAGCTTCATAATGTTAAGTGACAACCGTTATTTAATTGGCTCACGATGGCATGGAATCATTGAATTAATAGATAATGGCAAGAATAGGTTTGTTGCGAATTCACAATGGTGGATGAATTCAAAATCATCAACAGATTTAAGTAATAACATCAATGTGATTTTTGAAGATAGAGCGGGTAACATCTGGGCAGGTACTAAATATGGACTATATGTGCATAGAAAATCAGCTGTCACTCCCTTTCATAACATAAAAGCCAACGAACAAGGTTCGTACATGTTATCCCATAATGCCATTTCATCTATCATTCAAACAGATGATGACTTTCTTTGGATAGGTACATCTAATGGATTAAACCAACTAAAACTTGAAGATGGCAAAATTCCTGCCAATCCAAGTTTTAATTATTATTGCCCAACACATATGCAAGCTGAAATATCTCCTGATATAGCTATTCAATGCATCGAGGAAGACATAAATAATCAATTATGGGTAGGAACTAAACAGGGAGTATTGCTTTTCGATCCTCTAAATAAAACATTTAAAAGGAAAGACAATATGGAGCAGTTTTTCAGTCAAAACAACATCTCTCTGACAAAAACAATTTACCGTGATATGCAAAATAATATCTGGATGGGGTTCACCTACGGCGGACTTGTGGTTTATTCAGCCGCTAAGGATGAATGCATTCAGATTGAAAAATTTGCAAAAAATGACGTATGGAGCATTGCTAAAGATCAAGTCGGTAATATGTGGATTGGCACACGCAGTGGTTTATATCGATTTAATTCGAACATGCTGCTTTCACAAATATCGTCTAATACAAAAGAATATAAACATAAAACAGACGATCAACTGTCTATCCCTGCCAACTGGATAACGGCAATACACATTGCGAGTAATGGCGATATATGGGTTGGGACGTCTGAAGGTCTGTGTAAATATAGTCCAACCGGAGACAATTTTGATCGCATAGATCTGTCAGAAAACAACCATCCTCCTTATATATCAAGCATTGTTGAAGATTTGGCGGGAAGAATCTGGATAAGTACGACAGGCGGTCTATTTAGATATGAAAAAAATAATATCCAATATTTTGAATTGGCGGGGGGTAACTTTTCAAGCATTAACTACACGTTCGGTCATCTGTTAACCGAAAAAGGGGACATCTTATTTGGAGGAATATCCGGATTAACATACTTCAACCCGGATGAAATTGTACCCGATTCGACGAAACAATCTGTTTATTTTTCGCAATTACTTTTTCCCAACCGTAATTCTGCAAATAGAAACATTGACATTAACGAATTATCCAAGATCACCTTAACTCACAGTGAAAAGCAGTTTTCCGTTTGGTTCTCGACACTTAATTATGCATCTACTGCGAATACAAAATATAGCTATCGTATCCAAGAACTCTCGAATGAATGGATTTATTTAGACAAAGTGAATAATGTGTCATTTTCCAATCTCCCGAAAGGAAAATACACCCTCGAAATTCGTTCTACAGCTACATCAGGATTTTGGATGCCCCAGGCACGGAAGCTAAAGATTGTTGTACTACCTCCCTGGTGGAAAACTAGCTGGGCTTACATTGCTTATTTTATCATATTCATTCTTTTGCTCTACTTAATCTTTCAATGGCTTCGCACGAAAGAACACTTGCAGCGCATAAATGAGTTAAACATCTACAAACTAACTTTTTACACCAATCTATTGCATAGTTTTAAAGGGCCGCTGACTTTGATGCAAGCCCCACTTAACAATTTAATAAAGAATCACACAAAAATGAATTCCAGTGAAGTGGAAGAGATGCTTGGATTTTTACAACGAAATTCAAAACGATTGTCACACACATTGATGCAACTACTGGAATTTCGAAAAATAGATAGAGGTAAACTGATTTTACATCTGACAAACAACGATATCATCGCTTTATTACAAGACATATATCAATCATTCTCTGAGCTGGCTGAATCTAAAGAGATTAATTTTTCATTCACGACGAGTATAAAGTCTCAATTATTAACTTTTGATTTTGAAAAAATAGAAATTGTAATGTTTAACCTGCTATCCAATGCCTTCAAATTTACGGAGAAGGGAGGAGATGTTCATCTGAGTGCCGAGGTTTCTTCATCACACAAAGATTTTATAATATCTATTTGTGATACCGGGATTGGCATTGCACCTGAAAATCGGGAAAAAATATTCGAACGTTTTTGGCAGGTCTATAACGATAATCCAATGTTGGTTAGAGGCACAGGCATTGGTCTATCGTTAGCAAAAGATTTTGTAGAAGCTCATCACGGCAATATTAAAATAGAAAGCGAATTAGGCAAAGGTAGCTGTTTCACTGTAACTCTACCGGTAGATAACACATGCTTTACAGACCAACCCATTTCCACGCATGATAATTCTCAAATTAAAAAAGCCGAAAGAGTGGCGTATTATGTTGAAATTGAGAATGAAATTAGTGTTCAAGAAACAGAAGAACAAAAAGAGACCAAAGAACAACCGATTGTATTTATACTCGCTGAAAATAAAGAAACACTCAACTTTTTTTACGTTACGTTAAGTAAAGAGTTTCGTGTATATTTGTTTGAAACCGAAGACAAAATATGTAATAAAATCAAAGATCAAGTACCTGACCTAATCATCTCTGAAATTTTATTTCAGGGACAACAGACAGGCTTGGATTTTTGCAGGAGAATAAAAGCTGATATCAAAACAAGTCATATTCCTTATATTCTTTTAGCAGAAAACTCAAATGAAGATGAAAAACTTATTGCTTATAAAGCTGGCGCTGATGCATATATCGAGAAACCAATAGATATTAGTCTACTTTTGGTGAGAATTAATCATATATTGAAAATGCGTAATGATTTTATGGAAAAAACCCACAGAAATATCATTACAAATCCGCAAAATGTTAGCGCAATTTCACAAGATACAAAATTTCTACAGGACGTTATGGCTGTGATTGAAGAAAATATGGATGATGAACATTTTATGTTGGATGATTTCGCTTCCAGCATGAAGATGAGTCGTTCCAAATTAAATAGTAAAATGATAATGCTCACGCAACAAACTCCTATTGAATTCGTTCGCAAAGTAAGACTTAAAAGGGCTGCACAACTGCTCAAGTTGAATGCTTATTCTATAAGCGAGGTTAGCTACATGGTTGGAATTTCAGATCCCCGCTATTTTAGTACAATATTCAAAAAGCAGTATGGAGTCAGCCCTCTACAGTATACTCGACAGAAAACAAACTCCAGTAATATGGAAAATGATCAGGATTCTTGATCTTCCAAAAATACAAAAAACGATTCCTGTTAAAAAAAGCACAAAAAAAGCCATCTCATGATGAAATGGCTTTTTTTGAAATTAGCATCGTATGTTACAGGTTGGGGTTCACGCTGCTCCACTGATCTACTGCCGGGATAATTCCCATGGCGATCACTTCGTCGCGCAGCTTCACCAGGTGTCCGTAGCTCTGCTTGAGTTCTGCAATCTCGGCATCGGTGCCTTTCACTTCTCCGAAGGATACGCCGTTTTTGTCCAACGTGGTTTCCATCGCCATCATGATGTGCCCGAAGTCGGGGGTATTCACATAGCAACCCGAAGGCCAGCGGAAGGCGTCGCCGCCCATGGTGGCCCGGATCATCTCCACGGAGGTGTATGCAGGGCTCTGGAAAGAAGAACGGCCACGCAGCTTGATGATGTTGGCTCCTCCCTTGGTCACGCGCACTTTCAGATCGGCCCATGCCTCGCTGGTCAGCTTGTCGGTTCCGATCAGGTCGGTCAACGGCGTACCGTCTACCTTCGCCGTAGAGGCGAAAACAGCCATCTGCTCGCCATGTCCGCCATAAGTACGGGCACCGGTCACCTTGCCCTGATCCACACCGAAATGCTTTGCCAGCTCGCTTTGCAGACGGGTGCTGTCGAGCGCCGCCAGCGTGGTCACCTGCGAAGGCTTCAGCCCTGAATAAATCAGCGCCACCAATCCGGTAATGTCGGCCGGGTTGAAGATGATGGTCAGATGCTGCAGGTCGGGGCAGTACGATCTGATATCCTTGCCAAGCTGTGCGGCAATCTCGGCATTGCCCTTCAGCAGATCCTCGCGGGTCATACCATCCTTGCGGGGTGCACCACCTGATGAGATCATGTACTTTGTGCCGGTGAAGGCCTCTTTCACGTCAGTAGAAAAGGTGAAGTTCACGCCTTCAAAACCGCAGTGACGCATCTCTTCCACCACACCTTCCAGACCCTGGGCAAACGGGTCGTAAAGACAGATATTGGGGGTTAAACGCATCATGGCAGCTGTCTGTGCCATGTTGGAACCGATCATACCGGCAGCTCCTACAATTGTTAATTTGTCGTTCGTTAAAAAACTCATAATTTGTTGTATTTG
>NZ_DCEN01000041.1:49555-66725 GCF_002316955.1 Proteiniphilum sp. UBA1028 | reverse complement strand
AGGTGATTTTTTCGAACGTCAAATATACAAATTGTTCTCGAAAACGAATCAACTCAAATTGATAATAATCGCTAAAAGCAACAATTTACAGGAGGCTCCATGCTACGGTGAGTCCTGCCATCACGATGGAGACCATGCTCATGAGCTTAATCAGGATATTCAACGAGGGACCGGAGGTGTCCTTGAACGGATCGCCTACGGTGTCGCCCACTACGGTGGCCTTGTGGGCTTCGCTGCCCTTGCCGCCCATGTGCCCCTCCTCAATATACTTCTTCGCGTTATCCCATGCACCGCCGGAGTTGGCCATAAAAACGGCCAATACGAAGCCGGCACCCAGGCCACCCGCCAGCAGGCCCATCACTCCCGGCACGCCCATAAACAGGCCCGTGACCACCGGCACAATGATGGCCAGCAGCGAGGGCAGCAGCATCTCCCGCTGTGCCCCCTTGGTTGAAATGGACACGCACCGGGCATAGTCGGGCGTGGCCTCGCCCGTCAGGATGCCCTCGATCTCCCGAAACTGGCGGCGTACCTCCTCCACCATCTTTTGTGCCGCCCTGCCCACGGCGTTCATGGTGAGTCCGCAGAAGAGGAAAGCCATCATCGAGCCGAGAAAGATCCCAGCCAGCACCTTGGGGTTCATCAGGGTAACCTCAAAATAATCCATGAAGTCCACAAAACTGGCCTTCGCAACCTCCACCGTTTCTCCATTGGCAAACTCAAGCACCGTATCGCCCAGCCGCAGCATGCCGATGCGTATCTCTTCCATGTAGGATGCCATCAGCGCCAATGCGGTCAGTGCGGCCGAGCCAATGGCAAACCCTTTTCCCGTGGCAGCGGTTGTGTTTCCCAGCGAATCGAGCATGTCGGTCCGCCTTCTCACCTCGGGCTCCAGCCCGCTCATCTCGGCATTTCCGCCGGCATTGTCGGCAATAGGCCCATACGCATCGGTGGCCAGGGTGATCCCCAGCGTGGAGAGCATCCCCACGGCGGCAATCGCAATGCCATACAACCCCATGCTCAGATTTTCGGCCGATACCATATGGGCTACGTCGAAACGGATGGCAGACAGGTAGGAGAGGAGGATGGCGGCAACAACGGTGGTCACCGGGATCACGGTAGAGACAAAGCCGGTACCCATGCCGGAGATGATCACCGTGGCCGGCCCTGTTTGGGCACTGTTGGCAATGCCCCGCGTGGGCTTATAAGAATGAGACGTAAAGTACTCGGTACCCTGACCGATGACAATGCCTGCCAGCAGGCCGGCAATGACAGAGAACGACAGCCCTGCCCAGTTACTGAACCCAAGCAGGTACAAAATGCCGAACGTGGATGCGGCAATGAGCAACGCACTCACGTTTACGCCCCGGTTGAGTGAGTTCATCAGCTGTTTTACGGTAGCATCTTCTTTTGTGCTCACCAGAAAGATGCCCAGTATGGAGAGAAAGACACCGATGGCAGCAATGATCATGGGCGCAAACACTGCGTTCTGCTGCATCGACGGGTTAAGCACAAATGCCGAAGCTCCCAGTGCGGCTGTAGAAAGGATGGAGCCGCAGTACGACTCATACAGGTCGGCCCCCATGCCGGCCACATCGCCCACGTTGTCTCCAACATTGTCGGCAATGGTTGCAGGATTGCGCGGATCGTCCTCCGGGATGCCTGCCTCCACCTTGCCAACCAGGTCGGCTCCCACATCGGCCGCCTTCGTGTAGATGCCCCCTCCTACACGGGCAAACAGCGCCTGGGTGGATGCCCCCATGCCAAAGGTCAGCATGGTGGTGGTGATCATGATCAACTTATGCCCCGCATCAGCATCTTCCACAAAAAAATCAAGAATGAGATACCACGTTGAAATATCGAGCAGGGCAAGCCCCACCACAACCAGGCCCATCACGGCGCCGGAGCGGAAAGCAATCTGTAATCCGCTATTGAGGGAGCGGCGCACCGCATTGGTTGTCCTCGCCGAGGCATAGGTGGCTGTCTTCATGCCGAAGAAACCGGCCAGTCCCGAGAAGAAACCGCCGGTGAGAAAGGCAAACGGCACCCAGTTGTTTTGCAGGCCGAAATAGGCCATCACCGCAAAGAGGAAGGCGAGCACTAAAAAAACCATGGCGACCACTTTGTACTGCTGCCTGAGGTACGACATGGCTCCCTCGCGGACGTAACCGGCAATAGCTTTCATTTTCTCGGTGCCTTCACTCTCTTTCATCATCCTCTTAAAAAAATAAAAGGCAAAGAACAATGCTGCAATGGAAGCAGCAGGTACAAGGTAAAAGTATTTCACGGCGTTTGCGTTTATCGTTTAAAAATAAGCATCGGAAAAACAGAGACCCGGTTGTCCCTTTTTTCCATAACACAAAGATGCGGAAAAGATTTAAAAAAATAAAATAATCATTTTAAAAAAACAGAAGCTTACGATCTTATTCATTTTCTTTTGATTATTCAAAATTTTTAGTAATTTTGCAAGTCGATTGATACCCTTCATAATGAATCGGTAATCAGACAGTTCAGAAACATGAAGCTAAGATCGGAACCGGAACAAACCCTCTTTGGCCAATCTCTACAACTGGAGCACAGGTATTAACGAAATCTATGTTCATTTACTAAGTTTAAGAAAATCATGGTGAAAAATTTCTTCTTCAAAAGCGACAAAAGTCCGAAAAATATACAAATAAAAAAGGACATCATTACCCATTTCATTACATCGGGAAACGATACGATTGCCGAACTTGCAAAAGGACTTGACTTGAGCGTTCCTACTGTCACCAAGTTTATTGCCGAACTTACCGACCAGGGGTTGATTGACGAATTTGGCAAGATACATACCCCCGGCGGCAGGCACCCGAGCCTGTACGGGCTAAAACCCTCATCTGCCTATTTTGTAGGGGTAGACATGAGCCGCCATCACCTCAATATCGCCCTGATGGACTTTACCGGCAACATCATTGACAACCAGATGGGAATATCCTATACTTACGAAAATACGACGGAGTCGTTCGACCTGCTTTGCAACCACATCCAAAATTTTATCGATAAGATGGGGAGCCTGAAGCAAAAGATCTTCAACATCAACCTCAACATATCGGGTCGCGTGAACCCCGAATCGGGATACAGCTACAGCAGCTTTTATTTCAGCGAACATCCTATCAGCGAAATACTGACCAAGAAATTAAATTTCAATGTGGGGATCGACAACGACACACGCGCCATGGCCTACGGCGAATACATGAAGGGCGTGGTGGAAGGGGAACAGAACGTAATCTTTGTCAACATCTCCTGGGGACTCGGCATCGGGATCATCATCGACGGAAAACCCTATTACGGAAAATCGGGATTCTCGGGTGAATTTGGCCACTTCCCTATCTTTGAAAACGAAATCATTTGCCATTGCGGCAAAAAAGGATGCCTCGAAACGGAAGCCTCCGGTGTGGCCATCCACCGGATGATCCTTGAACGGGTGGCCAACGGCGAGAGCACCATCCTCACCGAAATGGTGAAAGACATAGACAAACTGACCCTCACCGACATCATCAAAGCCACCAACATGGAAGATCCGCTTTGCATTGAAATTGTGGAAGAAGTGGGCTATAAATTGGGAAAATATATTGCAGGACTCATCAATATTTTCAACCCCGAACTGGTCGTCATAGGCGGACAGGTAGCCAATACAGATGGATTTATCATGCTTCCCATCCGCAGCTCCGTGAAGAAATATTCCCTCAACCTGGTCAACAAAGATACCCAGATTGTGGCCTCTAAACTGAAAAACAAGGCCGGCATTGTTGGCGCATGCATGATTGCCAGAAGCCGCCTCTTCAGCGAGTAAGTGTTAATTTATCACTTATTCACCTCAATCTATACCATTTCTTTCATTTTTTCCCTACTTTTGCGAGATACTAATTTAGGGATCTATGAGAAAAAAACATTTTGAAACACTGCAAGTACATGCAGGACAGGAACCCGACCCGGTAACCGGGTCGAGAGCGGTTCCTATTTATCAGACCACAGCTTATACATTCAAGAGCGCTGAACATGGCGCCAATTTGTTTGGATTGAAAGAGTTCGGGAACATCTACACCCGATTACAAAACCCGACCACCGACGTGTTTGAAAAGCGGATGGCCGCCCTGGAAGGGGGCGTTGCCGCCGTGGCAACCTCATCGGGCATGGCAGCTCAGTTTATCGCCATTCATAACCTCGCTGCCGCAGGGGATAACATTGTCTCCACCTCCTTCTTGTACGGGGGTACGTACAACCAGTTCAAGGTAGCCTTCGCCCGCATGGGCATTGAAGTACGTTTCGCTGAGGGGGACAGCGTGGAGAGCATTGCTTCACTGATTGACGGAAAGACCAAAGCCATTTACCTGGAAACAATAGGCAATCCGGAGTATAATATCCCCGATTTTGAAGCCATTGCAGAAATGGCAAGGAAGCATGACATTCCGGTGATTGTGGACAATACATTCGGACAGGGAGGATACCTCTTTAACCCGATTGAATGGGGAGCCAGCGTGGTGCTGCACTCTGCCACAAAATGGATTGGCGGACACGGCACGTCCATGGGCGGCGTCATCATTGACGGGGGAAACTTCAACTGGGGAAACGGAAAATACCCGATGTTCAGCGAACCGTCGGAGGGATATCACGGTCTTAATTTCTGGGAAACATTCGGCGACAAGTCACCCTTCGGGAACATCGCCTACTCCATCCGCTGCCGCGTGGAAGGATTGCGCGACCTGGGGCCCGTGAACAGCCCGTTCAACTCATTCCTGCTCCTGCTGGGACTGGAAACACTGTCGCTACGTGCCGAACGCACCAATGCCAATGCACTGGAGCTGGCACGCTGGCTGGAAAAACATCCGAAGGTGGAAAAAGTAAACTATCCCGGACTGGAAGGAAACAAATATCACGCCCTGGCTAAAAAATACCTGAAGAACAACGGGTTTGGCGGGGTACTCTCCTTCTTTGTGAAGGGCGACGTGACGCAGACGGCCAAGATCATCGACAACCTCTCCATGATCAGCCACCTGGCGAACGTGGGCGATGCCAAAACGCTGATTATTCACCCCGCAAGCACCACCCACCAACAGCTGCCGGCTGAGGCACAAATTGCTGCCGGAGTATATCCCAACCTGTTACGGGTGTCGCTCGGCATTGAACACATAGAAGACATTAAAGCCGACCTGGAAGAAGCGTTGCAACGATTGTAAACTGCAACCCACTTGTAGTCCACTAAAAAAAGAGACGATCGTGAGAAGATCGTCTCTTTTTTGCTTTCCGAATCTATTTCACGACATTCTTGATTACCTCCTCGTTATCCAGCAACTGCCTTAGCTCCTGTCGCAGATCCACGTTACTCACTTCAAGATCTTCAATACGCACCCGTTGCCAGATCTCTTCTATCCATCTGTTCTGCGCAACCCCAAATTCGTCGATGGGCTGAAACCAGCGCAAGTACATAAAATTACGGTGTGTCATCTTGATATTAAGAGGATTATCCTTTCCTTTCTGACTTTTATTGAACGAATTCACGATCTCCTCGGTGTAGAGATCACCGCTCAGCCTATACGTTCCATCCACTGTGATGATGGCTCCCTTTTCCGTAGACATGAAATTCATAAATTTACCATCCGGAAAAATCATCTTAAACATCCCCGACGGGATTACCTTGTAACCCGATTCATCGCTATTATGAATCGCCTTCACCTCCCACAATCCAATAATTCGTTCTACAGCCTCGTCATTTTCCGATACCCGCTGAGAAGAAGCGCAACCGGCAAAAAAAGCAATGATGCCGATGAACATGAGATAAGCCGTTGTTGTCTTCATATGATTAAATTTAGCAATTTTGCTCCTTGATACGCACTACAAGTATAACACTTTTTCAGGAATTTCGTTGAATAATTCCTGTTTTTTTAAAAATATTTTTTATATCATCGCAAACATCGATAGAAACACTGATTATCTTACGCTTAACTCATTACACTCCCGGCCATCAATAAAACAAGTCCGGGCTAATCTTAAAATTCCGAAAAAGAACAGCCAATGATTGGGTTTTAGGTCGAAAACCTCTATTTTTGCCGTCGATTGAAAAATAAGCACTTAGATGAAAATAAACTTTAAGGAGCGGACACCTCAGCTGATAGCCGTGATTGGCGTACTCACAGTAATTTTGGCCATCGTCATCGGTTTCCTTCTGTCCAGGAACGCACAAATAGAAGAGATGCAGGAACAGTTTACGGTTGACAAACAGGATCTACAAGATGAGTATGAAGCGATATCCCTGCAATACGAAGGGTTCAAATTCAGTGTACAAAACGATTCTCTCCTCTTCAAGCTTGAGAACGAACAGGCAAAGGTACTCCGTTTACAGGAAGAGCTGCGCATGACCAAGGCAACCGATCAGGCGGAGATTAAGCGTCTGAAGGGCGAACTGGCTACGTTGCGGAAGATTCTTCGCTCCTACATTCAGCAGATTGATTCGCTGAACAGGCTCAACGAAGAGCTGCGGGCCGAAAACCGGCAGATCACGCGACAGTACAGAGAAACAAGCCAAACCCTCAATCAGGTATCGCAGGAAAAGGCCGCGCTCTCGGAAAAAGTATCGTTGGCGGCACAGCTGGTAGCCACCAACATAGGAGCTAAAGCGGTGAACGACAGAGGTCGCGAGCAATCCCGACTGAGCAGAAGCACCCAGTTTGTGGTCTCCTTCACCATTGCCCGCAACATCACCACCGAACCGGGTGAGCGGGAGATATTTGTCCGCCTCATGACACCCGACGGAGGTGTACTCTCCAAAAGTGCATCCCATACCTTCCCTTACGAAAACAGAGAGATCCGGTATTCGATGAAACGCATTGTGGAATATGGCGGTGAAGAGATCCCCGTCACCATGTACTGGGACATTGAGGAGTTCCTGATGCCGGGCACGTACAAAGCGGACATCTTTGCCGACGGGTACCACATTGGAACGCACAGCTTCACGATGCAGGAATAGCGCACAGTGACTGCGCCCGTGTCATTTTAATTGTCAGGATTGGTCCTTTTTTTGTATCTTTGCTCTAGCTCACTTATGGATATAAATATTCTCCTTGTTTTTGTAATTATTCTGTTGGCCGTATTTTTCTTCGTATGGGGAAAAGTACGATCCGACATTGTAGCCCTGTCGGTGGTCGTACTGTTGATCGTGACGGGCATACTGACTCCCGCAGAGGGGTTGTCGGGATTTTCCAACCCGGTGGTGATCATGATAGTCTCCCTGTTTATTGTGGGCGGAGGGATCTTCCAGACCGGCCTTGCCAAGATGATCAGCACCCGGATTCTGAAGCTAGCCGGTAAAAGCGAACTCAAGCTCTTTGTCCTGGTGATGCTGGTAACCGGTGGTATTGGCGCACTGATCAGCAATACCGGCACGGTGGCCCTCATGCTTCCCATCATTATGAGCATGGCCTCGGAAGCTAAAACCGATGTACGGCGTTACCTGATGCCGATGGCTTTTGCCAGCAGCCTGGGAATATTCACCCTCATCAGCACCCCACCCAACCTGATCATCAACAACATGCTGGCAAGCGGGGGGTTCAAGGAACTCCCTTTCTTCTCCTTCCTGCCCATCGGCGCCATCACGCTGACAATAGGCACCCTGCTGCTGTGGCCCTTGAGCAAGCTGCTCGTCACCGGCAAGGACAAAGACAAATCAGCCGCAAAGAAATCCAAATCGCTCAATCAGCTGGCCTCCGAATATCAGCTGGCCGACAACCTCTACCGGGCCACCATCGGCAGTACATCTCCGCTCCTTCATAAACCGCTTCAGGAACTGAACATTCCCGGCACCTACAATGTGAGCATTCTTGAGATCCGGAGAGTGCAGTCGCGGAAACGTTTTCACAAGACTGTGGACATGAGCCTGGCCGGCCCCTCAACAACCCTGAAGGAGAACGATCTTTTGTACGTGCTGGGAAACTTCGACGATGTCATCGCCTTTACCCGGGATAACGACCTGACGATGCTCGATACCCATAAAACGGAAATGGGCAAAAATCCCGTGTCGGTTTCCCAGGCGGGAGGCATGGAGTTCAAGGAGACCGGTATCGCGGAGGTGGTGCTGATGTCGGGTTCCAGCCTGATCAACAAGCGGGTAAAAGAATCCAACTTCCGCCAGCTCTACCACGTGAACATTCTCGGTTTGCGCCGTAAAGACGGCTACATCCTCCAGGATGTAAAAGACGAGAAAATGCAGTCGGGAGACCTGCTGCTCGTGCAGGGCAGGTGGAGCGACATTGAAAAACTGACGCAGGAGACTTCGGAATGGGTTGTTGCCGGACAACCCATGGAAAATGCACTAAAGGTACCGCGCAACCACAAGGCACCTACGGCCGCTGCCATCATGATCCTGATGGTCCTCTCCATGGTGTTTAATCTGGTGCCGACGGTAGTCTCTGCCATGGTAGCCGCCCTGCTGATGATTATCCTGGGCTGTTTCCGCAACGCGGAGGCTGCTTATAAGACGATTAACTGGGAGAGCACGTTCCTCTTTGCCGGGATGTTTTCACTGGGAATTGCCATGGAGAAATCGGGTGCATCCACGCTGATAGCGGACGGCATTGTAGGTGGATTGAGCAGTTACGGGCCGCTGGCAGTGATGGCCGGCATCTACGTGGCTACCTCCATCCTGACGTTCTTCATCAGCAATACGGCTACGGCCGTGCTGTTTGCCCCCATCGCGTTACAAGCAGCCCTGGCCATTGATGTGAGCCCCTACCCTTTTCTCTTTTCTGTAGCAATAGCCGCCAGCATGTGCTTTGCCAGTCCTTTTTCCACGCCACCCAACGCGTTGGTCATATCGGCCGGCCGTTATAAATTTGGCGACTACGTGAAGGTAGGACTCCCGCTGCAAATCGTTATCGGTGCAGTCATGATTGTGGTGCTGCCGCTGTTGTTTCCCTTTTAAGGGAGGAATTCCCGGCTGTGCAAGGATCGGATTCGGAAGAGATGCGCTGCGGCCTGAAAGCCGGGAATAGTGCCGTTTACGAACCGATCATCTCCAGAAATGCCTGTTCGTCGATGATCTTCACACCCAGTTTACGGGCTTTCTCCAGCTTTGCCGGGCCCATATTTTCTCCGGCAAGGATATAATCGGTGCTCCCGGATACCGACCCGCTGTTCTTCCCTCCGTTCTGCAGAATCATCGCCTTATACTCGTCGCGGGAATGCAGGGCAAATGTGCCACTGATGACAATGGACAGCCCTTTTAACTTGTCGGTCCTTCCTGCCAGCGCCTCCTCGTTCACGGCAAACTGCAAGCCATTCCGGCGGAGACGATCCACAAAATCAACAAATTTTGGTTTTGAAAAGAACTCCGTCACGCTCTGCGCAATGCGGTCGCCAATCTCCTCTACCGACATCAGCTGCTCGGGTGTTGCCGCTGCAAGGGCATCGATATTGGGAAAGGCATGCGCCAGCTTTTGTGCCACGGTTTCTCCCACGAAACGGATTCCCAGGGCAAAGAGCACCCGCTCGTAGGGGACCGACTTCGATTTCTCGATGCTTGCCAGCAGGTTGCGGGCACTGGTCTCTGCCCACCGCTCCAGGTGAACAATATCTTCAAAACGCAACGTATACAAGTCGGCAGCATCGTGAATCAGCCCCTTTTCAAAGAGCAAGGCAATGGTTTCGGGGCCAATGGTGATGTCCATGCCCTTGCGGGTGACAAAATGTTCGATGCGCCCTTTGATCTGGGGAGGGCATTCTTCGGAGTTGGGACAGTAATGCACAGCCTCATCCTCATTGCGCACCAGCGGGGTGTTGCAATCCGGACAATGACGGACAAACGTCACCTTGTCGCCCAGCAGAAAGCGCGCCTCCTTATCCACACCGGTAATTTTGGGGATGATCTCCCCGCCCTTCTCCACAAAAACCATATCGCCAATATGCAAATCGAGGGCGTTGATGGCATCTTCGTTATAGAGTGATGCCCGCTTCACGGTGGTGCCCGACAGCAACACCGGATCAAGGTTCGCTACGGGCGTCACCGCACCGGTCCGCCCCACCTGCCAGGTGACCGACTCAAGCCGCGTAACGGCTTGCTCCGCATTGAACTTGAAGGCAATGGACCAGCGGGGAAACTTGGAGGTGGCCCCCAGGTTGCGCTGCTGAAGAAGAGAATCCACCTTCAGCACCACCCCGTCGGTAGTCACAGGAAGGCTTTTGCGTTCCACGTCCCACTGCCTGAGAAACGCAAAGATCTCTTCCAGGCTTTGGCACTTCTTCGTGGACCGGGAAACGTTCAACCCCCATTTGCGGGCAAGCTGCATATTCTCGTAATGGCTGTCGGTGGGCAACGCATCTCCCAGCATGTTGTAGATGTACGACTCCAGCTTGCGGGATGCGACGATGCGCGAGTCCTGCAGCTTCAGCGTGCCCGACGCCGCGTTGCGCGGGTTGGCAAAGAGCGGCTCCTCCTGCTCTGCACGTTCCTTGTTGAGGGCATCGAACGAGCTCCACGGCATCAGGATCTCGCCCCGCAGCTCCACATAGGGAGGCACATCATCTCCTTTCAGGATCAGCGGTACATTCCGGATGGTACGCACGTTGTCGGTCACATCGTCTCCCTTTTTGCCGTCACCCCGCGTCACGGCACGGACCAGCCGCCCCTCTTCATAGTGGAGCGAGATGGAGGTCCCGTCGTACTTCAGCTCGCACACAATCGCAAACTCCTCGTTCAGCGCCCTTTTTACACGGTTGTAAAAATCGATAACTTCCCCTTCCGAGTAGGTGTTTTGCAGGGAAAGCATGGGGTAAAGGTGCTTCACCTGGGTGAAGTTCTTATTGATATCGCTCCCTACCCGCATGGTGGGTGAGTTGGGATCGTACCATTCGGGATGCTCGGCTTCCAGCTCAATAAGTTGCCGCATGAGCCGATCGAACTCCACATCCGGAATAACGGGCTGCGACAATACGTAGTAGTTGTAATTATGTTCGTGAAGCTGACGGCGCAGCGACTCTATTTGTTGTTTGATTGCTTCCATAGGATAAAAAACAAGAGACAAGAATAATGATTACCGAAAGATTCTCTTCCAGGGATATCGCACGCTATGCTTTTCCGGCATCCCGAAGTTATCGATCGAGGCAGATACGGACAACGTTTGCTGAAAGAGCATTTTTCCTTCCGAGAAATGAAGGTTGGCGTTCAGTCGCACCGAGGCCCGCTCTGAGTCCAGCAGCCGGATATACCATTTACTCTGCAGGTACGACCTGCCCTGCAGAAACTGAGTACCCCAGTATAAATCTCCTCCGTAAGTATGAAAAAAATGCATTCTGGCATCACCCGCATAAAAGGTGTTCCGGGTACCGATACCCCAGTATTCCAGATCTACCCTTGCGGTGAAACCGACAGGCTTATCGCTTTCACCGGCCTTGCGATCCCGCTCCAACCCCGCAAAAACGCCGGCCGACACCAACCCCCTGAAGCTGTTCCGGGCGTGGTACTCCAGCCCCAGCGAAGCCATTCCCTGCATCTGCTCGCTCACACCATAGGCGGGGTTGCCGGGGTAGGTGCCTGCGTAGTGAAACAGATAGGACTGAAAGTCGCCGAAGAAGATTCCTCTGGAGAGTTTGCCGGAAAAGCCGAGATAAAAGCTTTCCCTGTCCACCGCTGTCGCATAGCCGGTCCAGTCCATCCAGGCATTGAAAAAGTTTCGCTCCTTCCCTATCTGCCAGAAAATGCCCTGCATCAGCGGCATAAAATGGTTCACGGAATCTTTGAAGAAGAAGTCGGAATAATTGGGCAGCGCCTCTGTGCGCGGGAAGGCACCTGCGCGGAACAACACCCTGGGTGTTTCGTACTGATAGTAAAGGGTGACATCCACCTTGTTAACGGCCTCTTTTATGCCGGGAATCTTGAGCAGGTTCACGCCGCCATAGAGGGTGTGCGTTGAATCCCACGAGATGCCTGCCAGCGGGTTCAACCAGATGCCGTTCATCGTTTGGGGATCAATGAACGACGATTTCTCATACTCCTGATTGTCGAAAAAATAGTCTACACCAACTTTCCATCGGTACTCCTGCGCGTGCAGAGAGACAACCGAGCTGACGACAGCCAGCAGGTAAATGATTTTGCGTTGCATATTGAAACCTCTTTTAAGGGGGTAAAGATACATCAAAATTCCCTAAATCTTCCGGTCTTTCCACTTGCCGCTTCGCAAATAAAAAAACGAAAGGAGAGACAGGAAAGACCAGTAAACATGCTCGGTGGTCCATGCTGCTGCCACCGATGCCCGCAGGTGAATGATGATAAACCACATGTAGGAAACGTAAAAGAGCAGCGTAAAAATTTCGAACTTAAGGGCGGTACGCGTATTGCCCGATCCCGACACAGCATTGAACAATACGGTCCCCAGGCTGTAAATAGGCAGGGAGGAGATCAGCACGTACAGTGGCAAGACGGTATCCTGTATCAGGGAGGGGTCGTCGGTATAAACGTGAATCATGGCGCGAGGAAAGACAAGGACAACGGCAATTACCGCAAGCATCACCCCCACGCTGATCATCGAGAGCCGCTTGATCAGGCCGGCCACTTCGTTGCTCCTGCCCGCCCCGATGGTGTTGCTCACCATAGTGCCTGTGGTAGAGCCTATGGCGTTGGACGGGATGGTGAAGATCGTATAGAAGCTGCGCACAATGTTAGTCACTGCCAGTGAACGCTCGCCCATATAATTTTCAATGAACACGAAAAAGAGCATCCAGGTACCGATGGAAAAGAGATACTGCACCATCATAAAGATGGAAATATCGAGCACTTTTTTGACGACGTGCCACTGGAAACGGATCTTCGTGAAGCCGTATTTTTCGAGATCGACTGTCTTGCGGGTATGCACAATGAAGAAGAGCGTAGAGGAAAACTCGGCAATCACCGAAGCGATGGCTGCGCCGGCAATGCCCATCTCGGGCATGCCCAGGTTGCCGAAAATAAGCCCGTAGTCGAACACCACATTCACCAGTCCCATCACGACCGCATTCACGGTGAGCACCTTTGTACGGGCGATGCCGATGTAAAACGCACGAAACATTACGTTCACAAACGCGAAGACAAGACCAAACACCCGCCATTCCAGATATTCCGTCACGGCACCGGCCACATCAGCCGACTCAAACAAAGATGGCAGCCAGGCCCCGGCGCCGTAGCGCAGCAGCGGAATAAGCAGCAAAGCAGGAATAAGCAGGAAGATGGATCCCTGAATCACAATCTCGCCTATCTGGTTGTAGTTTCCTTCGCCATTTCGCCGCCCGATCAGAATCTGGCTACCCATGCTGAAGCCAAAACCCAATGTAAACAATGCTATATAGAGAACTCCCGCCAAGGCCGACGCCCCCAGCTCCACTTCTCCCACGCGGCCAAGAAAAGCGGTGTCGATTACCTGTATCATATTTTGAGCCAGCAGGCTCAACAGGATGGGCGTACTTATTTTAACGATGTGCCTGTTTGAATACACTTCTTTGCGCAACAAACCGCCGGTGTATGAGACAGCCGACGGTTTAAAAATATGGTTATTTGCCTGTTATTTAATGCGATTGGTTTTCTCGTCGAGGTGAATGACCGTCGGTTCGAACACCCTGGCTTCTTCCAGCGGGAGCATGGCGTAGCTCATGATGATGACCACATCTCCCTTTTGTACTTTCCGTGCCGCAGCACCGTTCAGGCAGATGGTGCCGGAACCGCGTTCGCCGCGGATGATATAGGTCTCAAAACGCTCGCCGTTATTATTGTTTACCACCGCCACCTTCTCGTGCACGAACATATTGGCTGCATCAATCAGGTCTTCATCAATCGTGATGCTGCCTTCGTAATCCAGGTTGGCATCGGTCACCGAGGCCCTGTGTATCTTCGATTTCAATGTTTCTACCCACATAAAATTATTTGTATCTGATATTATCTATTAAACGCACATCGCCGCAAAAAACAGCGATGCAGCCTAATGCATATCCGGAATCATCCCAGGAAGCAACAAGCTGCAGGGAGTCGCCATCCACGATCTCGAAATACTCCACACGCAAAGACGGCACTCCGTTAATTTGATCAATCACCCAGTCGGTGAGCTTATCGGGCGAGGCAATTTCAATCCTCTGTGTACTCTCGCGCAGAACACGGTAAATATGTGCAGCATCCGCTTTTTGCTGCTCCGTTAAGAGGCGGTTGCGACTGCTCAATGCCAGCCCGCCAGGCTCCCTTACAATGGGGACACCCACAATCTGCACGGGCATCTGCAGCTGATCTACCATGGCACGGACAATGGCCAGCTGTTGAAAATCCTTCTCCCCAAAGTAGGCCCTGTCGGGCTCCACCATCGCAAACAGCTTGCTCACCACCTGGGCAACACCGTTGAAATGACCCGGCCGATACCGCCCTTCCATCACCTTATCGAGCAAGCCAAAATCGAAAATCCGGGTATCCGGCTGCGGGTACATCTCCTCCTCGGAAGGCGCAAACACCACATCGGCACCAATTAGCTCCAGAAGCCGGCAATCCTCATCCAGGGTACGCGGGTAGCGCCGCAAATCCTCTTTGTTGTTAAATTGGGTGGGATTCACAAAAAGGCTTACCACACAAACATCGTTTTCCGAGGCACACAACTTCACCAGGGTAGCATGCCCTTCGTGCAGCGCACCCATGGTGGGAACAAATCCAATTGTTTTGCCTTTCCTGCGACCCCCCTGGAGCACCTCTTCCAGCTGGGATACGGTACGTATGATTTCCATTTGTCTGTTTTAAACTGCAAAGCAACAAAATATTTACCACATAGAGAAACCAATTTGCATTATTTCACGTATAATAACCGCGTACTATGACGGACATCAACACTGTCTATCAGCATCTTAGAAAATAGGTCCGATTTTATTTTGTAGTTATCCGGATTTTTTTTATTATCTTTGTACTCAACTTAAGATAATTAGCTTCATGTCTCAGAAAAAAATTTTGTATATCTCCCAGGAGATCTATCCTTATCTCGACGAAACCCCTATTTCGAATACATCGCGTTATTTACCCCAGGCCATTCAGGAAAAAGGGAAGGAAATACGCGCTTTCATGCCCAAGTACGGCAACATCAACGAACGCCGTAACCAACTGCATGAAGTGATTCGTCTCTCGGGGATGAACCTCATCATTGATGATTCCGACCATTCGCTGATCATCAAGGTTGCCTCCATTCAGGCGGCAAGGATGCAGGTCTATTTTATTGACAACGAAGACTTTTTCCAGAACAGGGAAACGCTGGTCGATAAGAACGGAGAGGAGTACGACGACAACGACGAACGCAGCATCTTCTTTATACGCGGCGTGATGGAAACCATCAAAAAACTGCGCTGGGTACCCGATATCATCCATTGTCACGGATGGTTCACTGCATTGGCACCGCTGTACATCAAGAGAGGATATGCCGATGACCCCTGCTTCAAAAATGCCAAAGTGGTTTACTCGCTCTACGACGAAACATTTCAAAAACCGTTCAATCTCGATACGGCCGAGAAACTTCGCTTCGACGGCATCGGCGACCCGGAGATTGAGAAGGTGAAAAGAAGAGGCACCATGGATTACGTGAACCTGATGAAGCTGGCGGTGGATTATTCCGACGGCATCATCCAGGGAAGCAACCAGGTACACCCCGATGTGGCGAAGTACGTGCAGGAGCAAAAAGTGGAGTTTCTGCCTTATGAAGCCGATTTCGACAAAAGCACGGAGGCCATCGATGCCTTTTACAACAAAATTGATGCATGAGTGGTTTGACGCAGGCAACAATTCGCTTTTTTACTCCCCTAAACCCAAATATCATTAAAAATGAAAAGAAAGCATTTCAACATCTTTTATTTGAATGTTTTTTTTAGGATATTTGCGGGTCAAAACTAACTTTTTGCAACGAATGAAGCGCAAATTCATCATAAAAGGGCTTTTACTAACCTTTGCAGCGATACTCACCCTCTCGTGTAACGACACACTCGACCAGGTAGGGTTCACCATCCAACCCGGCAAGGACCGACTCAACCTGGGAGTGGACACACTTGATTTACAGGCGCGCACTGTAGAAGTGGATTCTGTTTTCAGTAAAACAAAATACCCGGTCCTGGGCGAATATACGGATCCTGTTTTCGGCACCGTCAAATCATCCTATATCGGCGAATTTTATTTGCCCGAAGGTACCGAATTCAAGGAGGGTGCCGAGATCGACTCGGTACGTGTTATTGTCTCCTACACAAAAATGATGGGCGACTCGCTTGCACCCATGGAACTTTCGGTATACGAAGTGAACAAATCGCTGAAGGGGCTGGACAACTATTCACATGTTGATCCGGCAACATACGCCGACCTGTCGGCCCCCCTGGGATCACAGGTCTTCACGGGCAAGAACTCAACCTACCGGACAGAAACGTATTCCTCCGGTTACACCACCACGACGTACAATGTGTACGACATTATTGTGAGACTGCCCGATTCGCTGGGCGAACGATTTCTTACCGAATACAGGAAGCCGGGTCACGGAAAAATGGTGAATGCCGACACGTTCAGAGAGTTCTTCCGCGGATTGTATTTTGCCACCACCTTTGGCAACAGCACCGTTCTCAACGTGAACATAACGTCACTCTACGTGCATTATCATTATCTCGATAAAAAGGGGTCCTCCACGAAACAGGACACCATCCGCACCGATATGATGCGATTGAACATTACCCCGGAGGTTACCCAGCTCAATTACATCCAAAACGACAACAGCAAGCTACTGGGCACAAGCGATGCACATGCGTATGTAAAAAGCCCCGCGGGGGTAAACACAGAAATCACGTTCCCGTTTTCGGAAATACACGACAAAATTAAATCACAGGCCCTGAACCTGGCTAACTTCACCGTGTACGCGATGCCGGAGGCCTCTGAAAACCCAATGGTGAAGATCAGCCCGCCCGACTATCTGCTGCTGGTAAACAAAGACTCTCTGAACGGCTTTTTTGAACAACGCAAACTGCCCGACAACATGACCAGCTTCCTGTCGGCAAAGTTTGACGCCACCTCCTACTCCTACAGGTTCAACAACATCTCCACGATGATCAACCATTACAACCAAAAGCATGGCGGCGCAGCCTTCAATTTGGTCTACTACCTGATTCCTGTGGATGCAACCTACAC